>CAZNDR010000252.1:0-6486 GCA_964571835.1 uncultured Cytophagia bacterium
TAATATTTTTTTCAAATTCTTCATAAGACAATTCTTCTGAAGGGCAAGGTTTGAAAAAGCGATGGGTTCGCTGATCAAAAATATCAGCATCTAAATAGGCGATAGTGTTGGCAGGAATTTTTCCGCCCAACAAACGTCGAATGATTGGTGGTTCAGTTGACACAATTTGATAATCGCGATCTCGTGCAAAAACCACTCCGCCGCTTTTTTGAGAGTGGATAATTGGCGTGGAACTGTCAATATCAATGAGCCGCTGAAAACCAAAGATCGCTTCATCACCCTTAAAAACGACTGGCTCATCTTTTAGCCAGATGCCTTCGTACCAAGATTTGTTGCCGTTCAGATAGACCGTCGGAATGGGCTCTACGTGATAGCTGCGCAAAAAGGAAAAATATTCGCTCAAACTTTTTTGAACCTGTGGATCAGCTAATTCACGATATTTATCAGTAGCCACGACAATTTCATTGTATTTTAGGTCAATGAATTTCATCAATCTTGTCTCGGCAATTTCATCCATTGGCAATGCCCCATAGGCAAAAGCACAGCGGTGCGAATTTGCCGGGTAATCTAGCAACCTGGCAGACGGTAATTTTGTTGTTTGCTTCACCAATTGGATCAAGGTGACGATTGCATTATGAAGCCCCTTGGCGCTGGCGCCAATTACTTGCAGATGATCTGATTTGATGATCAGAGCATAAGCTTCTTCTTGTGGCAAAAAGAAACCTTCAAGCTCTTTGATCATGTCTTTAGCGTAGCCAAGAGTTATTTGGGTATCGATCATCGGCTGATCATGAATAGGTGCTGCTTGCAATACCTTTTTCAATCGATCGATATCTGCTCGGCATTTTCCTTCACTACGATCTTTAAGTTTGGTATTTCGAGTTAGGTCAAAATTGCCTTGACGGGTCAATTGAATACTTCTGATAACTGGAAATACTTTGTTATAAGGATAATTTATCTGCTGTTGATTTTCAATAAATTTTGAAAAACGCTCGGTAATCTGTCGTTGTGTCCATTTATCCATTGCTTCGCTGTGGCCACGCTGCACATCTTCCTTCAAATGAAAATCCATACAACGAAAAATATTATTTATCTGCTCACCAAAAAACGACGTTGAATCTACAATCGATAAGGCTTTGAGCAAATGATAACTACCCGTCAAGGAAGGCGGTTCACCTACAAAAATCGAGGCGCGCAATTCATGTGGCAAGCCATCTGGTTTGAAGGTCTTGCTATAGAGCGGATAAACTCCTGTTGCCAAATTAAAGGCAGCTTTTTTAATAGACAATGTACTTCCCAAAAATGTATCATAAGATTGATATATTTTCTCGCTATCTCGGCTTCTGAGCTCCAATCCCACTGGAATATCTGAAGACAACATTTCGATTTTATGTCTTTGACCGATAAAAATTTGCCATTCACTTTCCTTTTCTGTAACTTCAGGACGGCTGAATAAATAAGCGCGCTCCTCAAGTTCTCGAGCTGTTTTTAGCAGGTTCAGCAAACGAAACTGAAAGCTCCATTTGCCAAAGCCTTGAGAAATTTTGATGAGAAAATAATTATCTCCCTGCTGCAGCACGATGGGCAATAAATCCCGATCCGGTTCCTCGGTGCCGCCAGTATTGTGATCTAAAATGAGCTGACCATTTTGCCAAACGCGCACCCCGTCATTGGAAGTAATGCTTAATGCCAGCGGACGCAGATTTGTTGAACGCACCAAACAGGAAGCGTAAGCCACCGTCTGAACGTTAGGCGAAAAAATTGCATCGAGTGGGATAAGTCCAAAATAGCCATGATATTTTTGCCAGACACGATTTGTGCCATCAGGATGTTTGATGGTCATTCCTTCATACGGTCTGATCTGGGCTTCGCCGCCAGCTGCAGTCAAATAATCGATATAAAATCCTAATGAAGTCTCATCGTGCAGATATTCGTGCACTCCGTCAGGTAATGGATTGGGAAAAGGTCCGCAAAGCAACCAATCTTTAAAATACATGTCAACCGGCGGATCGACGTAGACAGGAATTTTTTCATCTGCCAAGAGAAAGGAATTTGTCATCAAAATCAGCCAGAGCAGGTGTCGCATTTTCCAGCTATCCTTACAAAGTTTAGGCATGCAGCATATGTTTTATCTAAATAAATAAGCTTCAATTTTTTCTTGTCGTCCAAATAATGTCATAAATTTCTCGAAGGCAAAAGGTACACTGCTATCTGGTTACAAATTCCAAATTCTGCAACGCCTCTCCTTTTTCATCCGTAATTCGCAAATACATTCCCCAATTTAATTCAGTATTACACACTTTGACAAGGATGGAATTGGTGCCTTTATTAAGTCGGACTGGAATAATATCATCATCCAGCGCGGCGGTTCGTTCCCCGTTGTGAGAAAATACTTTCTGGCCATTAAACCAAAGCGCACCCATGTCATTTGTACCCAATCGAAGCTGTGCTGACTGCTCTTGAACACTTACAACCTCACAGAAGGCGTAAACACAAACCCAATCCGTGGGATGAAAAAATGGCACAAAATCCAGATAGCCGCTCTGCAAATCGATCGACAGCGTTTGCCATTTGGCTTTGCCCAGCGATCCCTGATATTCAGCTCGCAAATTGATTTCTTTTTCAGGTGAGAATTGGGTGTCAAAATTATTGCAGCTCGCACAGCCAAATGGACCGATGACGTGGAATTGTTTAATAAAATTCATGGCTGATAAATATTCTTCTGTGTGACCATTTTTTATCAAGTCGGCCAGCGCTTGAATATCAGGTGTACTCATCCATTTGTCACGGACAATTGCTTTATATTCGGCTAATTGCGCTTCTGCTGGCAATTCCGAATTGGAAACCTGGCCATACTTTTCCGCCTCTTTCTCTGAAAATTGCCACCAGGTCGCGCCATGCCCATAAATCCAGCAATAACGCCCACTGCCGAGTAGCAAACCGGCGTATTGATTACGAAATTCCTGTGGAGAAAAACGGCTACTTTTATCAGCATAAGAACCGACAATCTGATTGCCGAACTTTTCTTCCTTACCGCTCCAACCGATAAATTCGCCCTGCACATTGACAATTTTCCGATAATAGCCCAGCGGCCAGCCGCCCAACGCGATGCTACATTTATCTTTCCAATAGCGGCGCATCGACTCAGAGAAACGCTGCACTATTTTTGTTTCCAGATTAAGTTTATAATGGATAAGCCCGAGTGTACTGGTTATATCATAGGTAGCTTCTGTCAAAAGATGAAGTCCGCCTGGAGCATTGGCGGCTGCCATTCCTTTGACCGCGCCTACCAAAAAATCAGCGGCTAACGGGCCATAAAAAGTGAAACCTTCAGGAAGCATCAAAAAAACCATTTCCGGATATTGCGCCAGCATGGATTGGACCAGTTGTTCGCCGCGCTTTAAAGCGGCCCGATGCAGATCAAATTCTGTGTAACCGCTAAAATCATAACCTTTCCAATCCAGTTCGTACTGCTCGCTGACGTATTCAATATCCAGAGCGATACCGCGGCAACTGGTCAGTTTGGCAAAACGCGCCACTTCGGAAAAATTGTACAAGAACTTTTCCCAGGCTTTTTCATTTGTCCACAGCGGCACCTGGCTATAAAAAGCGATCTTGACAAAATTTTCCGTGATGCCAACTTGCTGACACTCTTCATTACATTTTTTTACCCGTTGAAAAGTCACATCATTTTCTCCGCGGCTGGTGCTATCGCCATCAGTTGCCCAAATATCATCAGCCCAGTTGCTCATAATTTGGTCGAATAAAAAACCGTCAAAGCCAGTTTGCTGCCAGCTTGTTGCCGTGTCCTGCAAATATTCCGGCGTGATCGGGCTAAAAAGAAGAGTTTTAGGCAAGATAACTTCAGATTTGTGAGCGCAGGAAAAAACAATCAAGAGAGCTGCTACATAGCTAAAAAATTTTTTCATGTGTCCTCCGCCCTAAAAATAATCATCATTTTAATAAAATGCAAGATGAAAATTATGTGCTGGCGTTGTATTTTAAGAGGCGGATTTGCCCGGAAAGAAAATAGTTGAGAAAATCTATAAAAAATTCAATAAGGGATGTGGAATTATTGAAGATTGTTTTTCGGCTACACTGCTAATTTAGAAATAGTTAAAAACGCAAGGCTCAAAAGTCATTTATTTCTCACCTGGCAAGCACCAGCTTTTTATTTATTTTCTCTTTGCCTGCCTGCAATTGGTAAATATACATCCCTGCACAAACAGGTTCACCGGACTGGTCACGGCCATCCCAGATTACATCATGCTGACCTGATGCTTGAAATTCAGCCATCAGAGTTCGCACGGTTTTGCCCAAAATATTGTAAATCACCAAGTGGACCTCATCTGCTGTTTGTAGCTGGTAACAAATCTTTGTTGTCGGATTAAAGGGATTGGGATAATTTTGTCGCAAAAAAAATTGGTGGGGCAAATGGTCGCTTTCTTTCACCGAAACCAATTTCGAATCAACAATACGAATTTGGTCAAAATAGAATTCGATGTCCAACAAATCATGATGTTCAGCGACTATCTGGAAATACTGAATTTTTGTCCAATCAAATTTGCCTCGTGGCTCGTACCAATGATCGTTATCCCATGAGCCATGTTCGGTGAATTTGTTCAAAGGAATTTGCAGGTGCTGCCAGGAGCCATTCCAGACTGCAACAGACGTATCGATGGTGTAGCGCATGCGCCAGGGATGGTCATCTGGCTGGTCGGTTTTAGTATCAACAAACCGAATGTCAATTCTCACTGCTGGTGTAGCACAGCGGAGCCAGAAATCAATGGCGTAGCCTTTTTCAACCAACCAGGACAAATCTTTGATTGGAGCAAAACGCAGGCTGATATTGCCATATTGGTCAACACCACTCCAATAAATGCAAAAATCCCCAACGACTGGCTGATGAGGTGAATAGTAATTTAATATTCCGGCTGGAATCCAGCTCTCTTCGATGATATTGGGACCAAGATAATCATCATAAATATTAAAACCGGTCGTATCAGGGAGCAGGTCAAAATCTCTTTGTTGCGGAGGGATAAGCTCTAATGCTTCGATGATGGGCAGATTGACATCGTAGTCAAAAAGACCATTGGAGTACGGTTCAAAAATGCCAAAGCCATCAGCGTATTCCCACATCGACCAGGCGATGCCATTCTGTTCCAAATGAGTTCGCACCAACTCCAGCCATCGGGCTCGATCGGCTGTACTGCTATTGGGAATGAAAGCGCCAAATTCACCGCACCACAACGGCACCTTTCGACTATTTTTAAAAGCAACGGCAATATCAAGCTGGCTTTTCACCCAGCCATAAGTGCCATTTGTTTTATAACCATTATAGATGCCTTCGATCCAGGTGCCCTTCAATTTATTGGGCAGCGCTGGCATCCGCAGCGGATCGTAGGGAAAAGGTACGCCAGCAATGTCCAGCGGCGGATTGACCCAACTGGCGCCTTGATGGGTAAACAAAAATGGATCGTAAAAATGAAAAGTGTAGATCAGGTTGCTATCCGCATAGCTAGGCATATATTGCAAATTGGTGTAACTGTTCCAGCCTGCTGGCCCGACAATAATAGTGTGCGCTCGATCAATACTGCGAATGGCATCGATTACGCTTTGTTGCATCGAATTCCAGGTATTATCGTCAATGCCGTGTGGTTCGTTCAGCACTTCGTAATAGATGAGCTGCGAGCGATCTCGATAACGTGCGGCAACCTGCTGCCAGACTGAGATGAGTTGATCGAGAATAGTTGGAGAAGTATTCATGTTCACATCAAAGCTGTGATTATCAAGAATCAGGTGTAGTTGAAGTTCTTCGGCCCAGTCAATTATCTGGTCAAGAAAGAAAAAGAGCAGCGGATCGATAGCATAATCCGGCGTTGTTTCTGACATGTTGAACAGGTGAATAGGCAGCCGAATATGATCGCAACCTAAATTTTTGATATTGATAAAATCTTGCCTGGTGAAACGGGTAAATTGCACTTGCTGGGCTGAAGTTGCTTCCAGCCAGCCGGCTAAGTTGAATCCACGAGTGAAAGGGGTAGCTGCAAATGAAAAGGAAGAAAGAAAAAAAATGGGCAATAGAATTGAGGTAATATATTTGATCATATTTTCCTTTTTGTTAGTTAAGTGAACAAAGCTAATGAATTAATTTAAGGAAGGCACATTTGCAGTAGCCGACTGCAGAACTACTGCTTAAACAGTGAGAAAATCAAAGCACCAAATTAACTCTACTGCAATAGAACATCTTAACTAAATCCACATGATTAAATGCCTGAACCTATTGTTAGTTTCTTGAAAGAAGAACAGCAGAAAAAATCAGGTCGCTGATCAAGTATTAATTATGGAAAAAGTCTATTTCTTTGGGAAGTTAAAATGTCAATTTCTTGGCTGAAAAATGATGCCTGCGTTTTTGACCAATATCATCAAAATAAAAAAAACGTTAGCCAAAAACGCCAGGCAACTACAGGAAGTATTTCCTTATTT
>CAZNDR010000253.1:0-6463 GCA_964571835.1 uncultured Cytophagia bacterium
TAAATACACACAAATTTTCTCAAATTTGAAAATCTGCCTCTTTAACATTATATTTTCATTTTAACCAGGAGCAATAAAATTGATTGAAGCCATTAATTTGACCAAGAAATTCGACGGGCTAATCGCGGTCGATAATCTCAGTCTTCAGGTTCATCACGAGCTATTTGTTTTTCTCGGACCAAATGGTGCAGGGAAAACGACTACCATCAAAATGATGACTGGCCTTTTGAAACCGACTTCGGGCACGGTGAGAATCGAAGGTTATGATTTATTGGAACAACCAGTAGAAGCTAAACATGAATTTGGCCTGGTCCCAGATGCGCCAACGCTTTATGATAAACTCTCGCTCAAAGAATTTTTGGAATTTATTGGTAATTTGTACGAGGTGGAAAAAGTAGCTTTCCAGAGACGGTACAACCAGTTGCTCGATTTGTTTGATTTGGCTGATCGAGCTGGCGATTTGATTCAAAACTTTTCCCATGGTATGAAACAAAAATGTATTCTTGCCGCAGCTTTGATACACGACCCCAAAGTGCTTTTTCTGGATGAGCCGACAGTAGGTTTGGATCCTAAAAGCGCTCGTAATCTGAAAGATCTACTGCGCGGCTTAGTTGAAAAAGGCACGACAATTTTTATGTCCACGCATATACTGGAAATCGCTGAAGCCATGTGTGATCGCGTGGCCATTATCAATAAAGGAAAAATAATTGCCCTGGGCACAATGAATGAACTGAGGAATAAATCGCGGCAAAAAGAAAAAAGTTTGGAAGAAATTTTTCTGGAGTTGACTGGTGGTAGCGAGTATGATGAAGTGCTAAAATACCTGGAGGATAAATGAGCCTGAGCCTAAAAAGCCTCTGGCTACTATTAAAAATTAAAGCTCAAATATTGATTAATGGCTTTACCAAAGGCGGAACAAGGAAACGCTACCGAAAAATGTTGGCTCTGGCGGGAGGCGGAGTCATTTTCTTCGCTATTTTTGCCTGGATTTTTGAGTTCTTAAATGTGCTGGCAAATACTCCTGCCCTCAGCCAGCAGTTGATAAACAATGCTATTTTAGCCCTGTTTCTTTTGTTCTTCATTTTTTTATTGGCCAGCGGTATCACTATTTCCATCCATTATCTTTTCATCTCCAGCGATCTGCCACTGCTTTTATCGTCGCCGCTGACGGAGCAAACTATCTTTTCTTTCAAACTCATCGAAGCGATAATAGCGAATTCGTCTTTTTTCTTATTTGTGGGAATGCCAACTTTTGTGGCTTACGGTATTGTTCAGCACGCCCGTTGGTTTTATTATCCACTCATGCTTCTCAATGCCATCTGTTTTTTAGCCATTCCAGTTTCATTTGCTTTTCTGGGAGCGTTGCTGATTATCAGAATTATTCCCGCTCAACGCGCTCGAGAAATAATGGCAATTTTATTAGCAATTGTTTCGATGGGCATTTGGCTGATTATGCAAATTGTCCGCGCCTCATCATTTGACAGCGCATCGCCAAATTTTAAACCAGATAATATCGCACTTTTAATTCGCTTGTCCGATTTTTTTTTCTTGAATATGTTGCCATCAACCTGGGCAGCACGGACATTAGAGGGCTTGGTTCACATCGACTATGCTCTGATCCTATTCAATTTTTTGCCGCTGCTAATTATTGCCTGGTGTCTTTTTTATTTTGCTTTAAAATTAAGCAAAAAAGCTTTTGCCCAGGGTTTAGTTGGTGATCAGCAATCGGTGACCATTAGGAAGAAAAAGAGAATACCACCGGCCAAAGCAGTGAGAAAGCCTGTTCCTGCGAACTTTTTATCGACACCGATGGGCTCAATTTTTATTCGCGATTTAAAATTGTTGGTGCGCGACAGCCGGCAATTGACCACCATCCTCATGTTTACTGCCATGACTATTATTTTCCCCTTGCTTCAACAGACTGAGCAGCAAAATTACGAATTCGGATTGTATCGCCCATATTTATTCATCATCCTTTTTGGCGCTATGGCCGCTAATCAGTTGAGTTCGCGACTTTTTCCTCTGGAAATGAAATCCTTCTGGATTACCAAATTGCTGCCTCAATCAGGGCTACGTATCATTTGGGGAAAATTTTTGTTGAGCTTTTCCTTGAGCACAATTTTGTTGTGGTTATCGGTAACTATCATTAGCACCTATTATGGACATCCCTGGCGTATCCGCCTTTTAGCTATGCTGGCGATAATGGCTTTAGCTTTTCTCTTTTCTGCCACTGGATTATTTTTTGGTTTTGTTTACGCCAGGTTTGATTGGGACCATCCGAAGCGAATGCTCTCGTCAATCGGAGGTTTGTTAATGTCGCTTTCGACCTTTGTCGGCATCGGCTTGATGACGGGAATTGCCGCCCTGTCCTATTTGTTAAGAAATCTGCTGAATTTCTCTCTGCTATTCGCTGACATTGCCGCCTCGGCAGGAGTTATTTTGATTTCATTTACTTTGGCAATCGTGTTTAATTTAATCACTGCTAAGAAATTAAAACGAATGGAATGGCAATTTTAGGTTTTGAACAAATAAGGTTAATTAGAGTATAAAAGTTTAACTAAAAATCAACTTGAGGTTACAAAATGGCCAAACGACCGCTGCGACAGAAAAAAAATGTTATCCGAGAATATATAGAGGCGATTCTTGTCGCTTTGATTGCTGCTTTGATACTACGAATCTTTGTCATCCAGGCTTTTCGAATTCCGACTGGTTCAATGAAAAGCACACTCCTGATTGGCGATTTTTTATTAGTCAACAAATTTATTTATGGCGTCCGCACTCCTGATAGAATACCTTTAGTTGATATTAAAATTCCCTATTTGCGCTTGCCAGCTTTCAAAGAGCCAAAACCAGGCGACATTATCGTTTTTAAATATCCGCTTGATGAAAAACTGGATTACATCAAACGATGTATCGCCACTGAAGGGCAGACGGTTGAAGTGAGACAAGGCATGGTTTATGTGAATGGCAAGGCTGAAGGCTACATGAAATTTCTAAAACGGGAGTACGATCCCGTCGACGGTGAATATGTCAAATTTTTTGAAATGACGAGAGATGACGGAAAAAAATATACGATTCGTTGGTATGAACGGGTAAATAAAAACGAAGAGACTTTTGGCCCAGTGATAGTGCCCAAAGGCCATTTGTTCGCCATGGGCGACAACCGCGACAATAGCGCTGACAGCCGTTCCTGGGGTTTTTTGCCCAGGGAAAATGTGATTGGACAAGCGCTGATTATCTATTTCTCCTGGGATAGCAATGTACCGCTTTATAAAATTTATAAAAAAATCAGATTCGGCCGGCTGGCTAAGCTCATTAAATAACACAGAAGTTGAGCTAAAAAACCAAAATGGGTAAAAGATGATTTTTTGGATGAAGCAAGGACGCCAGAAACCGGCACAAAACGAGCTGCTGGCTGGGCGCAACAAGGGATATGATTCCTATTACAGTAGTGTTAAAGTGGCTCCAAATTGTCAATCCTTAAATTTTGCCTTCCGAATGGCTTGCTCTTGATTGGGGGGCAGGCCAAAGGTCGCTATGGCATTGTCGTTCCAAAATCCCCCCTATTTTATACCGTAAAATCTTTATTAAATTTCGGGCACATAACAAGTGGCTTAGTTCAAATCGAAAGGCTCTGTTTGAATTCGAATTTTCAGATTTTTGCATCATTTGTTTTATAATTCCGAACATTCTGCGTCTTAGAGCCTTCGCCCAACTTAGCTACAGCATAAAATTAATCTTCAAATAAAATCAACTGCCACGATTGTCTGATACTCAGCAACAGGTATTTTTTATGGATAAAGCCGGGCTTTATATACATGTACCTTTTTGCCGACGAAAATGCAATTACTGTGATTTTTATTCCATCAAAGTTTTTTCGACGGCTATCGAAAATTTCATTGAGGCTTTATGCAGAGAAATCGAACTTGCTTCCCGCCATCCGTTTTTTTCTCAAATCGAATTTAATTCTATCTTTTTCGGCGGCGGCACACCGTCGCTGCTGTCACCACTTCAGCTAAATCGGATAGTTGAACAACTGCCAAAATATTTTCACTTCTCCAGTGATTTGGAGTTTACCCTTGAAGCCAATCCGGAATCATTAACGCTAGAAAAATTGAAAGCCTATCGCGCCATTGGCGTCAATCGAATAAGTATTGGTATTCAGTCATTTTCTGACTCAGAATTAGAAACTTTGAGTCGCTGTCACCAGGTACAGCAGGCAATAAATTCAGTCAATTGGGCCAACAAAGCAGGATTTGAAAATATTAGCCTCGATTTAATTTTCGCCATTCCAAATCAAACGAAAGAGCAATGGGAGAAAAATCTGCTTCGTGCTGTGGAATTAAATCCAACTCACCTTTCAGCCTATGGTTTGACTGTCGTGCCGAGCACGTCTTTAGCACAACTAATCAATTCAGGCATTGAAAAAGCAATCGATGAAGAAACAGAACGGCAGATGTATTTGTCAACCATAGAAATTTTGTCCAGTTTCAATTATGGTCAATACGAAATTTCCAATTTTGCCCGCCAGGGCTATGAATGCCGGCACAACCTCGGCTATTGGGATTTTTCGCCCTATTTGGGACTAGGCCCGTCAGCTCACTCTTATTGGGGAAATTGTCGCCAATGGAATGTGGGCCATCTAAAAAAATATATCGAATTATTAGAAAGTAACCAACTGCCTATTGAAGAAACGGAAGTCATTTCTATCGATCAACGCAAATTGGAATTTATTTTTCTTTCTTTGAGAAAAAATTCGGGGCTGGACCTTAAAAAATTTGCCGCTCAATTTGGTCGATCATTTTGGGAAAGCTATCAACAGGCTATCAAAAAAATAGAGCGTTACGCGGGAGAAAAGCTGTTCTCGGTAGAAGATAATTTTTTCAAATTGACTGCCGAAGGCTTTGTTCTGTACAATGAAATTTGCAGGTTTTTTGCATAGTTTTTTATTGACTTATTGATACATAATTTCTTATATTCATCGACCTTAATTAATCTGGCTTAGCGCTCATGATCAATCCCTATAAGAGAACCGACGTGTTCAAATGCAAATCGTACGGACATGAAAAATTTGGGCACAAGGTCTCAGCGTATCACGTCCTGCGGGTGAAAAAATGTTATCCTCAGGGATGTATCTATTTTAAATGGTTTTGTCATTTGTTGAATAAAGGGAAATCCTGTCAGCGCGGATATAATTATGTGGGCAGGAAATGCTTTGGCTGCAATAATTATTACGATGAGAAAATCAATAATCAGCCGGAGCTAATTGTTTCACCGGCGGAGTACAACAAATTTTTAGAAAAGTTGGACGAATTTGAGGATTGGCTTGATATCATTAACCAAAAGAATATTGATATTGAAGGAACTATTTTGACGGTCAAGCCGGCGCTCATAAAAACGATTGAGCCTAACAGCAGCCGATTACGTCTGTCTGGCTATTTTATCCATTTTGAAGAGGCTTTTATTGATCGTGTTCACTGGGAGGATCATTGTTACGCCATGGTCTTCCCGGATTGTCACAGGCGTTTTTTATTTGCGTCGGGTGACAGGATAGAATTCCGGGCAAAGATAGAATTGGATCATGGCCGACTGGTTTTCAAAAAAATGAACTCGGTCAACTTCTTAGATCGTTCGGGAAAACAAAGCTGGAAAAACAGTGACTCCCTCATCGCCAAATATACCACTTTTTCCTTCGCCGATCAGCCGGAAAAATGTCTTCATTGTCAATACGGGATGTTGATCGACGTAGTGGACAAATCGCAACCAGAGTGGCACAGAGGCCGAGAACTGGTTTGCTTAAGATCAGTTACTCATCCAGAAGATTGTCTTTTTCACATTGAAGAAAAATTAATAGAGCGGTTGGAAATGTGCCCGGGGGAAAGAAAGAAAAATCAGGTTAAGAATGAGAAAAGGCAAAGCTAAAGGCAAAGGTTAAGAAAAATGATAATCAGTAAATAACAGGAAATTGATTTGTTTTTTTTTGCACGGTTTATCGCTTAATATTGAATCACATAAAATAAAAAGAAATCTCAATCTTAATCTCAACATTTATCTTTACCTTTAGCTATTTTTAAAATCCAAATAACAAGAAACGAGACGGAGGTTCGACAGTCACCATGGCAAAAGGAATTACGAAACGAGCAGAAGATTATTCACGATGGTACACCGATGTGATTGCCAAAGGGAAATTAGCGGATTATTCGCCGGTCAAAGGGTGTATGGTCATTCGACCGAACGGTTATGCGTTGTGGGAAAAAATGCAGGCAGCATTGGACAAAATGTTCAAAGATACTGGGCATGAAAATGCTTATTTTCCGCTTTTTATCCCGGAAAGTTTTATGAAAAAAGAAGCAGAACATGTAGCAGGTTTCGCACCAGAATGTGCTGTCGTTACCCATGGCGGCGGTAAGAAATTGGAGGAACCGTTGATGATCCGCCCGACCTCCGAGACCATCATTTGGAG
>CAZNDR010000254.1:0-6438 GCA_964571835.1 uncultured Cytophagia bacterium
AAAAAAGACTGTGGTACTAAAAGCACTGCACGATGCTGGCAAACCAGTACGACCTGGCGATATTGCTAAAGCAACTGGAATCGATAAAACAGAAGTTTCAAAATTAATTCAAGAATTAAAAAAAGAAGGCAGGGTTTTTTCTCCCAAGGCCTGTTTTTGGGCACCAGCTAAATAAATTAAGGAAAATTCAATGAAAGAAAAAATCGAACAAGCGTTAGCCAAAATTAGGCTCTCACTGCAAGCTGACGGCGGCGACGTGTCACTCATTTCAGTGGATGATAAGGGAGTGGTAAAGATCCGCCTCCAGGGCGCTTGCCATGGCTGCCCTATGTCGCAGATGACGCTGCAAATGGGCATCAAACGAAACCTGATGGAGATGGTTCCGGAAGTAACCGAGGTAGTTGCAGTTTAATTTTAGCCGTCTTTGGATACTGGATATTTGATATTTGATAGCTTATGCAGGAAGATAGTCTTCATTTGTCAAGTATCCATAATCATTCTGAAAAATAGATGATTTAATAATTTAATAAAATTGGGTTAGTTGGGAAAAAAATGGAAAAGTTGATCAATTTTGATCATGCGGCAGCGACTCAGCCTTTGCCCGAAGTAGTGAAAAGCATGATGCCGTTCCTTTCTGAATTGTACGGCAATCCTTCCAGTTTGAGCAGGCCGGGACAAGAAGTTAAAGAAGCCATTGAGCATAGCCGTAAGCAAGTTGCTCAGCTAATTAATGCTCAGGCCGATGAAATTGTTTTTACTGCCTCGGGAAGCGAAGCAAATAATTTTGCTTTGAAGGGAGCTGCTTTCGCCAATCGAAAAAAAGGGCATCACATCGTTGTATCCGCGATTGAACATTTTTCAGTATTACAAGCAGCCAAATCGCTGCAGAAGTTGGGCTTTGAAGTTACCGAAGTAGAAGTTGATAATATGGGCGTGGTCGATCCCGACGATGTGAAAAAAGCTCTCACTGATAAAACAATTCTGGTCTCGATCATGCACGCTAACCACGAAATCGGCACCATTGAGCCCATAGAAGAAATTGCTAAAATCGTCAAGGAAAAGGGAGCACTGGTTCATACCGATGCTGTGCAGACAGTTGGAGTGCTGCCAGTTGATGTTCAAAAATTGTCAGTCGATCTGTTAAGCTTTTCGGCAACGCCGATGTACGGCCCGAAAGGAGTGGCAGGTCTTTACATTAGAAAGGGATCGCGCCTCAATCCATTAATTGATGGCGGTATTCAAGAAGGCGGACGTCGCGCTGGCACAGAAAATGTGCTTGGCATTGTAGGTCTGGGCACTGCTGCCGAATTGGCTGCTAATAATCTGGCATCACGAATCAAACAGGTGCAACCGTTGCGCGATTTGATGATTGCCAAAATAGAGCAACAGATCGATCATGCCTATTTGCACGGTCATCGCCACCTGCGCTTGCCCAACAACGTGAATTTTGGTTTTGAATTTATTGAAGGCGAGTCAATTCTCCTTTTTTTGGGAACGCACCACATTATTGCATCGAGCGGCTCGGCTTGCACTTCGAAGGCATTAAAAGCCTCTCACGTGTTGCTGAACATTGGCGTCTCCCATGAAATCGCCAATGGGACGATTTTGTTTTCTTTAGGTATCGATAATACAGAAAACGATGTCAATCTATTGCTGGAAAAATTGCCGCCAATTGTGCAGCGTCTCAGGGACATGTCTCCGCTATATCATAAATAGCTATGGAATTTTTGAGCTTGGTGGTTGGCAGCGTTGAAACAATAGACGAGGGGATGCCTTTTGTCATCGTCGCTCGTTGGGATAAGAGACGGACGGCGGGATAATTCATTGATGGAATGTCGGTTTTGAACGAAAATTTTAAACAAAGCATTTTGTTTCTCGTCATTGTTTAGCTTGATCAAAGCAGCAGTTCTTTTATCAATTTTGTTTATGCAGCGAGAATGCAAGTTTACTAAGGGGACTTGATCATCTTCATTAAGTTTTAATCAGTGATATAGGAAAACCAGCGATGCTATCGCTCCAGGTGATGGCATCGGTTTGGTCATGTTACCTTGTGAGCTTTAACAAGAATAATATTTGTAGATAGAATTAATGCTTAGGAAATTATATTATGGCAGATACTTACAGTGAAAAAGTGATGGATCATTTTATGAATCCCCGAAATGTCGGCGAAATAGAGAATGCTGATGGCGTAGGAAATGTCGGCAATCCGGCTTGCGGTGATATCATGAAGATGTTCCTCAAAATTGAGGACGGAAAAATTATCGACGCCAAATTCAAGACGTTCGGCTGCGGGGCTGCCATTGCCACCAGCAGCATGGCAACAGAAATGATCAAAGGAAAGACTATCGAGGAAGCGCTGAAAGTGACCAATGAAGCGGTTACTGAGGCACTGGGTGGTTTGCCTAAAGTGAAGCGTCATTGTTCAGTGCTGGCAGAACAGGCGCTGCAAAGTGCGCTGGATGACTATTTTAAGAAAAAGGGATTAGCTTCCCCGGTTGTTCTGAACCATAATGACGATTTACATGAGTTTTAAATTTTTCCAAACTGATGATAAATTAACAGCAAAATAAAAAGGATGTTTCTGGCTCTGCCCAAATCAAACTTTTCCAATCTGGAAATGGATAGCTAAGTCAGAAAGGGTTATGGCAGTGAAGGATAAAAATGCAGTAACGCTGATTTTGTTCAGCGGCGATTTGGATAAAATGTTGGCCGGTTTTATTATCGCTACCGGCGCTGCTGCTTCAGGGATGCAGGTAAATATGTTTTTTACCTTTTGGGGCTTGAAACTGCTTCAAAAAGAAAATGCCCGAACGAAAGGATTGAATTGGATGAAAAAGATGTTCGGTTTCATGGTCAAATCTGGTCCCAGCAAACGCCCCCTTTCCAAATTGAATATGATGGGCTTGGGCGCAACCATGATGAGACAGATAATGAAAAAGTCCAATATGCCGGATTTAAAAACCATGATTAATATGGCGCACCAAATGGGCGTGAAGTTGACTGCTTGTTCGACGAGCATGGGCTTGCTGGGAATTAAAAAAGAATCCCTTATTCCTGAAGTAACCAACGTCGCTGGGGTAGCCTCATTTTTGAGCGATGCTAATAAAAGCAGCTTTACTCTGTTTATTTAAAAATAAGCTTTGGATAAAACAATGAAAGCGCATGAATCTATTGATTGCCTGGGACTGTTTTGTCCCATGCCGATTATAAAAACTACTGAAGCGATCAAAAAAATGGCCAAGAGCCAAACGCTGGAAATCATTGCCGATGATGAAGGAATTGTCGAAGATCTGCCCAACTGGTGCAAAATGACCGGCCAGGAATTTTTGGGCATAGAAAAAGAGGGTGATGAATATCGGGGCTATATAAAAAAAATTAAATGAACAAATAAACTTATTTAATAATCGATAAAAATCACTCCGTTCATAATCCAAAGTCATTAGTATATCAACGACGCCGTTTTTATTTGGCTGTTTGTCAGTCAGTTTCAGCTAACTGAGGCAGTTGATTGATAACGATAGAAATCCGATTGCCAAATTGTTCGGCGGAAAAGAGAGATTGCTATTAAGATAGATTATGCAAATGGTGAATCTCAAGAAATTTACTTACAACCACAGGCATCAAATTTTGACGGGATCAGTGCGGTTTTATGGAGTGCGTAATGAATGAACTAAAGCAAATGCTCATTTCAAAAGGGATCAAACCGACCTTCCAGCGAATAAAAATTCTGGAATATTTAAAAAGAAACAATGTCCATCCTACCGTGGAAGTTATCTATAAAGATTTGTATAAGCAGGTGCCGACATTGTCAAAAACGACAGTTTATAATACCCTGGATATATTTCACCAATATAAATTAGTTGATGTGTTAACCATCACCAGTTCCGAACAGCGCTACGATTTCGAAGTCCATCCTCATCACCACTTTTTATGCAAAAAATGCGGGGCAATAATTGATATGGAAGTGAAATGCCCTTACTTTGCTAAAATGGCCCCCGGTCGGCATCGAATCGATGAAGTACACGGTTATTTTAAAGGCATTTGTGGAAATTGTCTAATAAAAGAGGAGCAAGGTTGAAGCCAATCGAAATAAAAGAGAATATTTATTGGGTAGGCGGCATTGACTGGGATTTGAGAAATTTTCATGGCTATCTCACCCATCGTGGCTCCACTTATAACGCCTATTTAATTGTTGACGAAAAAATAACGTTGATCGATACGGTCAAGCATTATCATTTCGATGAAATGATGGAACGTATCGCGGCAGTGATCAATCCGGGAAAGATTGATTACATTGTTTCCAATCACGTAGAAATGGACCACTCTGGCGGTTTGCCAGCCCTGATGGAAAAAATTGGCTCGCGGGCGACAATTTTCACTTCGCCCAATGGCGAAAAGGGTTTGCTTGCGCACTACAGGCGAAAATGGAATTTCAAAGTCGTCCAGTCCGGCGATATATTATCGTTAGGGAAACGTTCGCTGCATTTCGTGCTGACGCCAATGGTCCATTGGCCAGATAATATGGTAACTTACTTGCCTGAAGATCGAATTCTTTTTTCCAATGATGCCTTTGGGCAGCATCTGGCTAGTTCAGAACGATTCGATGATGAGTATCCTTTTAGTATCATTTTAGAAGAGGCAACAAAGTATTATGCCAATATTGTTTTGCCCTATAGCAAACAGGTGAACAAGACATTAGAGGCTGTCTCGGCTTTCGCGCTTGATGTGATCGCTCCCAGTCATGGTATTGTCTGGCGCTCCTCGGTTAAACAAATTTTAGCGCAGTACCAGAAATGGGCGAAAAATGAAACGGAGCCCAAGGCTTTGATCATTTACGATAGCATGTGGGGATCAACAGAAAAAATTGCCTATGCCATCGCTAAAGGTTTTGAAAATAAGGGAATCAAAGTCAGCTTAGTGAATTTGCAATTCAATCATATATCAGACATCATGACCATGGTATTGACCACGAAATATATTTGTGTTGGCTCGCCCACGCTAAATAACAATATGCTGCCCACAGTTGCCGCATTTTTGATTTACCTGAAAGGATTAGCCCCGATAAATCGAGTGGGAATAGCCTTCGGTTCTTACGGCTGGGGTGGTCAGAGTATTGGATTGATCGAAGACATTTTGAAAAGCTGTAACTGGCAAGTGTGGGAACAGATAAAAAATCAATATCTTCCAACTGACGATTTTCTCAAAACAACGACAGAAAAAATAGAGAGATTACTAACAAATTAACTTCAAAATTTGAGGAGGAAAAATTATGCAAAAATATGTATGCACAGCATGTGGGTATGTTTATGATCCAGCCGTGGGAGATCCGGATTCAGGCATCGCACCGGGTACACCATTTTCAGATCTTCCCGATGATTGGGTTTGCCCGGTTTGCGGAGTGGGCAAAGAGGATTTTGAAGTACAAAAATAATGACTCATTTTTGGTGCAAATGGCTTTAATTTAACAGGATTCACTATCAATAATTTGCACTTTTCTAAATAGCAGGAGCAATTGATTATGGACCTAACTACAAAATATTTAGGGCTCACTTTGAGTAATCCTATTATTGTCGGCAGTAGCGCTTTAACAAAAACTACAGATCAAATTAAGAAATGCGAGAAAGCGGGAGCCGGCGCCGTCGTTTTAAAATCGATCTTTGAGGAACAAATACAGCAAGAAAATAAAGCCATTGCTCACAGCGCTGCTATGCATCCTGAAGCACTTGATTATATCCGGGCAGAGATTGAAAAAGAATATGGCACCATGGAATATCTGGAAACAATTCGCCAGGCAAAAGCCGCCGTGTCCATTCCAATTATCGCCAGCATAAACTGTCATTCGCCACGCTGGTGGACAACCTACGCCAGCCAAATTGAAACTGCTGGTGCTGATGCGCTGGAACTAAATATTTTTGTTTTACCTTTTCATGTTAATGATAGCAGCAACCATCTCGAAGATTCTTATATTGAAATTTTGAAAAAAGTGAAAAATGAAATCCGCTTACCAGTCGCCATTAAGCTGGCTCCCTATTTCACTTCTTTTGTTAATCTGGCTGAAAAATTAGATAGGGAGGGCGCAAATGGATTCGTGCTGTTTAACCGTTTTACCAATACCGATTTTGACATTCGTAAACTGGCTATTGCTACCAAAGCTTCTTTCAATGATCCGGTGGGATTTTATAGCTCGCTGCGTTGGACTGCGCTGCTATCAGGAAAGCTAAAATTAGATATTGCCGCTAGCGGAGGCATAAAAGAGGCGAAGGATATCATCAAACAGCTGTTAGCCGGTGCTTCGGCTGTGCAAGCGGTTTCGGTGTTTTATAAAAATGGCCTCCACAAAATTAAAGAAATGAAAGATGGCATAAGAAGCTGGATGAAGGAAAAAGGTTTTAACACTATTGAAGATTTCAGAGGAAAGTTGAATCAGCAGAACAATCC
>CAZNDR010000255.1:0-3738 GCA_964571835.1 uncultured Cytophagia bacterium
CATTGGTACTTTTGGCTTAGTCATTCGATACTTGATTATGCTAGTCAAGAAGACGGCTGATGTGCATTTCAGTTTAGCGTTATTATTGCCACCTGAAAAATCCGAGACTTTCCTTTATCGATTATTAAAAAGCTTTGACATTTTTTCTATCTGGCAATACGCTGTTTTAGCCATCGGTTTTGCCATTATTTATAAATTTACTATAAAAAAAGCCGGCTGGACGATGGCAGTCATGTTTTTGCTGACCGCATTGGTCGCGGCTGGAATTGCCCAAGCATTTGCTTAGATTCAACCTGAATAATGAAGAGGAGCGTTAAAATGAAACAGATTCTTGTCTCTATTATCACTATTATATTCCTCATGCTGATTTATTTTCCACTTTATGGGCAAACAGAAAAGCAATTATCATTAAACGATTGCATTGAAATTGCATTGAGAAATAATACCAGCATCGTGGCGGCTGAAAGTAACGCCAACGCGGCTTCAGCAAAATTGCGCTTTTCCAGAGGTAATTTTCTTCCTACCATTGATGCTTATTCGCAATGGCAGAGCCGAGAGAAAAAAATGTATACCATCCGTTTTGATGAGTTGGTCTCCTCTCGAACTTCTTATTATTATCAATTTCAAGTCAATCAGCCGATTTTTACTGGCTTTAGTAACTACGCCTCGCTGAAACAAAGCTGCGCTGAAAATGAGATGTACAAAAATAGGTTATCATGGACTCAGCAAAATGTAGTTTTAGACGTAAAATTGAAATATTACAATGTGCTCAAAAATGAGCAACTTTTGCAGGTCGCTGAAGAGACGCTTGAAACAAGCAATGAAGAACTGAATCGTATTGAAGCGATGGAAAAAATCGGTTCAGCCTCTCGCGCTGAAGTATATCAACAAAAGGTGCGCATGGGCGAGAACAAGCTAAATGTTCTAAATGCCCGAAATGCGGTAATCACTGCCAAAACTGAATTGAATCATACGTTGGGAATTGATGTCACAAAACCGGTTGAATTGGCATCGATTCCCTCTGAGATCGATAAAAATATTATTGAGTATGATTTTGATCAATTGGCACAAGAAGCACTACAAAATCGCCTGGATTATAAAGCCTACGATAACTTGCTGACCAGCTCAAAGGCAGGCGTGCAAATTCAACAAAGCGCTTATTACCCGAGAGTTTCTTTCTTTGGTAATTATAGTTGGTGGGATGTTCAATTTCCACAGACAAAACGCGATATTGATGCTTTTGATTCCTATAGTTTTGGCGTCAGCTTGAGTGTTAATTTATTTAATGGCTTAAGAACCAATGCTAATATTCAACAAGCCAAAGCGCAAGTTTTGGCTGTTGAGGCCGATTTGGAGCAGGCGAAACGCCAAGTAATGCTTGATGTAAAGCAAGCTATTCTCGAAATTGAGAAAGCAAAAGAAAATATGGCAGTCACGTTGGAGAACGTCGTTTCAGCCGAGGAAGATTATCGATTGGCAAGTGAGCGCTATCGAATTGGCGCAGGTACGCTGCTGGAGCAATTGACAGCTCAAAATTCTTTGACAAAAGCAAAAGTAAATCAAATTCAAGCTGTTTATGATTATAAATACGCCATAACGGTCTTGGATTTAGCTGTCGGAAAATTAAACTGGTAGCAAAGCAGAAGCACATGCTATATTTCTCAAGGAGACCATGAATGTCAAAGAAAAAAGTTCTAATTATCGCTGGTGTAGTTCTGATTATTGCAGTATTCGCAATCGTCAATATTAAAAGAAGCAAAGGAGGAGAAATTTTAGTCCAGGTCGAAAAAGTCAAGCGCGGAGACATTACCCAGGTCGTCTCAGCTTCGGGAAAAGTTCAACCTGAAACAGTAGTGCAAATTTCCGCTAATGTTAGTGCTGAGATTATTGGGCTGTACGTTGTCGAAGGAGAAAAGGTAACCAAAGGACAGTTATTAGTCGAGCTTGATCGCACCAAATACCAGGCGGCTGTGCAAAGAGCGAAATCGAACAAAAAAGCTGCTGAAGCTAGTCTACAAAAAGCCGAGAATGATTACAAAAGAGCGACTGATCTGTTCAATCAAAAACTTACTTCACGAGCAGATTTGGAAAATGTCGAAGCGAATTTGAAATTAGCTGAAAGCCAATTGGAACAGGCGGTAGCAAATTTGGATCAGGCAGAGGATGATTTGATTAAGACAAAATTGTTTTCTCCCATAGATGGCACCGTAACCATTATCAATAAAGAAGTTGGTGAGATCGCCTTGGGTTCAATGTTTCAGGCAGATGTCATTTTAGAGATTGGCGATTTGACACGAATGGAAGTGTTAGCTGAAATAGACGAAAATGACATCCCATTAGTTCAGATTCATGATACTACTGATATTGAAATCGATGCCATTCCGGATACAACTTTTCTTGGTTTGGTCACCGAAATAGCTTTGACGGGAACGACTAAGGGACGAGGTACTCAAGAAGAAGTAACCAATTTTGAAGTTAAAATTGCAGTGGTCGAAAATGTGGAAAAGCTTCGTCCCGGAATGTCAGCCACTGTGGATATCAGAACCGAGCACCACCGCAATATTCTTGAAGTGCCGATTCAATCGATCACTGTGAGGCTGCCCAAAGAAATTCCTGGCAGTGCTGACAATCGCCCAGCAGGCAAAGATACCACCAAAGCAGCAGATTCGCTGACCATGAAAAAAAGAAAAACAGATCAGCAAAAAGAAGAAATGGTCGAAGTGGTTTTTATTGTCAAAGATGGACTGGCAAAGGTCGTTCCAGTAGTGACAGGAATTTCCAGCGATACGGATATTGAAATAGTCAGCGGTTTGGAAGAGGGTCAGGACGTTGTTACTGGGAGCTATCGCATATTAACAAAGACATTGAAGGATGGTGATCGCGTTAAAATCTCTGATAAGGTGAAAGCAAAATCAGGTGAGTAATATCTATTTTAAAATGAAAAAAGTCGTTTAGGAAAATATTCATCTTGAGGTCAAACTATGATAATTGAAATTAACAATATTACCAAAGTCTATCAAGTCGGCACACAGGAGGTCCATGCTTTGCGTGGCGTGTCGATCAATATTGATGAAAACGAATATCTGGCCATTATGGGACCATCAGGCTCAGGAAAATCTACCTTAATGAATGTCCTTGGTTGTCTGGATACACCGACATCTGGTGACTATCGTTTTGTCAATCAATTGATAAGCGACATGAATGACGACCAATTAGCCGATATTCGCAATCGGGAGATTGGTTTTGTTTTTCAGACATTCAATTTGCTTCCCCGGGCAACTGCTTTGCACAATGTCGAATTGCCGATGATCTATAATGGGACTCCAGCGTCAAAAAGAAAGAAAATTGCTAAAGAAGCATTAGATCGGGTTGGATTAGGTGATCGCGTAAATCATCGCCCCAATGAGCTTTCTGGCGGTCAAAGGCAGCGAGTCGCTATTGCCCGGGCATTGGTAAATAATCCAAAAATTATCTTAGCCGACGAACCAACCGGCAATTTAGACACCCGCACTGGCGAAGAGATAATGGAAATTTTTGAAAACTTGCATGATAATGGCAATACAATTATTTTAGTGACTCATGAAGAATATATCGCCGAGCATACAAATCGGATTATCCGGCTCAGAGACGGTAAAGTCGAAAGAGACGAATCCCTAAACGGCAACTGATCAGTTGCCAAGTTTTTCATTTTAAACAAATGATAAAAAGGCAACTAACGCAGTCGCCGTTCAAATTACC
>CAZNDR010000255.1:3748-6426 GCA_964571835.1 uncultured Cytophagia bacterium
ATTACCTATAATAAAATATGAGAATTTTTATTGAAATTTGGGAGGGCATAAAAATAGCCTTCCATGCTTTGAAAGCTAATAAAATGCGCTCTCTGCTAACGACACTGGGCATTGTAATCGGTATTACCACAGTCATTGGAATACATTCCATAATCCAGGGGTTGAATGAGGCGTTTTACACTTCCATTTCTGCATTGGGTTCTGATACATTATACATCGGAAAATTTTCCTGGATGTCCCGCACCGATTGGATCGAAGCGAGAAATCGCAAAGACATTACTTTGGAACGGGAAGGCAAGGCGATCAAAGAGCAAGCGACTTTAGTCAAAGCAGTAGCACCCACTGTTGGCACCAGAACAACTGCAAAATATAAAAGCGAAAAATTGACCAACGTTGTGGTAATCGGGACCAATGAAGACTATTCGATTACTTCGAATATTAATCCAGAATTTGGACGGAATCTCTCTGAGGGCGATGTGACTCACCGCCGCAACGTTTGTGTTATTGGCTGGGAAATCGCTGACAAGTTATTTAAAAAAGAGACGCCTTTGGGAAAAAGAATTAGCATCGGTTCTCATAAATTCCGCGTGATTGGGATAGTGGAAAAACGAGGCAACATTTTAGGGCATAATTTGGACACAGAATTAGTTATCCCCATTGGCTTATTTCAGAAAATATTTGGCTCACGTCGCTGGATCACCATTGAGGTCAAAGTTGCTTCTCCAGAGATTTTAGAAGAGGCTAAGGACGAGCTAACCGGGATTCTCAGGCGAGTGCGCAAGGTTCCGCCTGGCGCCAATAATGATTTTGCAATAAATCAGCAGGATATGATTGCTGATCTTTATAAAAATTTGACGACGGCATTGTACGCTGTTGCCTTTGGTGTTGGCTCCATTGCCTTGATTGTAGGCGGAATCGGCATCATGAATATTCTTTTGGTTTCAGTTACAGAACGAACTCGCGAGATTGGCATCCGAAAAGCCATTGGAGCAAAAAAGAGAGACATCCTCTGGCAATTTTTAATTGAATCGATTTCCGTCAGCGCCGTTGGCGGAATCATTGGTATTGCCTGCGGATTTCTTTTGGCAAAAATCGTCGCCTCTACCACATTTCTGTCGGCGTCAGTTTCAATGCTGTCGGTAATCATCGGTTTCCTTTTTATTGCCCTAGTGGGTATTTTTTTTGGTATTTTCCCGGCTTACAAAGCTGCTAAATTAGATCCTATCGAAGCTTTAAGGTACGAATGAAAGAGTAGCTTTGGCAGTAATGATTTTTTGCTTATAATTTGTTTAATCGATAATTGAAAAAATATGGAATTTAAAGAAAGCTTATCTGTCGCGCTGGATGCGCTGAGAGTTAATAAAATGCGATCAGCTCTGACAACTCTTGGCATCATCATTGGCGTTACAACAATCATCGGGATGATGTCCATTATCCAGGGACTGCAAAACTATATGGTGAATCAACTCAGTGTGCTGGGGTCTAATACCTTTCAGGTTCAAAAAGATCCGCCAATACAAATGGGTCATCTTGATGAAAAATATCGCAATCGAAAAATATTGACTTTAGAACACGCTAATGCCATTAAGGAGCATGCTTCACTGGTGAAATCTGTCGGTCCTGAAACTTGGGATTGGGGACAGGTCATTAAATTTAAAGAGCGAAAGACGAATCCGGACGTTTTAATTGTCGGCGTGACGCCAGAATTTCAGGCGGCCAATAATTATTTTACCGATGAGGGCAGGTTCATTAACGAAGGTGATATTGAGTACAATCGAATGGTGGCAGTGCTTGGCCTGGATATTGTGGAAATCTTATTTCCTCACACTAGTGCGCTTGGTCAGTATGTTCGAATCGGCGTTAACAAATTTAAGGTAGTCGGCACGATTGAGAAACAAGGCAGTTCGTTTGGACAAAGCCAAGATAATCGCGTCATTATTCCCATCACTTCTTTTCAGAAAATTTTTGGTGATCGCCGTAGTTTGAATATCACGGTTCAGGTAAAAGATGCGGCCCGAATGCAAGAAGCGATCGATCAAGTTATTGGTATCTTGCGGGCGGCGCGAAAAGTACCACCCAGCGAGCCCAACGATTTTGAGATTTTCACAAGCGAAAGCCTAATTGATACTTTTAATGATATGTCGCTTTATGTTAAAATTGCCGCCATTGGCATTGCTTTTATTTCCCTGCTGGTCGGGGGCATTGGTATTATGAATATTATGCTAGTTTCGGTTACTGAACGCACTCGGGAGATTGGTATCAGAAAATCCATTGGCGCCAAACGACGGGATATATTGTGGCAATTTATCACTGAGGCAGTAATCTTAGGTAATTTAGGCGGAATTTTAGGCATTGCTTTGGGAATTATTATCGGCATTTTTATTGGCGCTGTTACACCGCTGCCCACTGCTATTCCTATGTGGGCTGTAATGTTGGGATTGGGGTTTTGCACGCTGGTTGGCTTATTTTTTGGCATTTACCCAGCAGCGAAGGCTGCCCGTTTAGATCCAATTGTCGCGTTAAGATATGAATAATTATCTGGAGGATCCAATAATGAAAATAACAACAAAAAAAATCAATAACATTTTAGCTATTGAAATGGACGGCGATATCATGGGAGGCGCTGAATCGAGCGAATTCAGGAATTTAATATTTAAAACTATCGAGGATGACTGTAA
>CAZNDR010000256.1:0-6361 GCA_964571835.1 uncultured Cytophagia bacterium
TTGAATAGCTCCGTTCTTTAGAACGGAGATCTTTTCATTTCCCCACCAATTCTTTAGGCTTTAGCCCTTCAGTTCATTTGGTTTTTTTCAACTGGTCATTCATATTAATAATAAAAAATCTGCACTAACTTCTGAAACTGATCGAAAGTTATCCGGTCGCGGTAAAAATCATCGATAGATTTCTTTTTAACTTTGATGATGCTTTTTGAATATTTTTCCATCACCGGAGCACCTTTAAAGCTCACGGCTAATTCCACCCATTCATCTGGCTGCATGTTTCTTAAGGTATGGCCATAATTGGAAATAGAGCGCACCAATTTCTGCTCAAAATGTTTCAAATCAATGTCTCTGTTTTTTGCTGATTTATCGCGCTCGCTGCTCGCGATGGAAAGGGCGATTTGTTCCTGATGTTGATCGTCGAAAATAAGGGGGCGCATCTCAGCAAAACCCCAATTAATATTAGTGATAAAAAGCACGCCATAGCCTTTGAAATGGACGCCCTTGATATCGCTAGCAAGTCCGAAGGCCTTCGGCTCGTCCACATGTTCCAGTGAGGTTTTTATCACATTACCAAGTATAGAAATGTCCTCATCAAAAGTGTTGATGTTGGCATATTTAATAGCATTTTGGAAAACCGCCTCGGCTATCTTCCCCTGACGAAAATTCTGTAGCTCAGCCATTTTAATGGAAGCGATTAGTTGTTTTGGAGTTCCGGCGTGCCATCTACTAAAATTGCCGGTGAAGCCGTTAAAATCGACAATGACCGACACATTTTCGTCTGCCTGCAAATCTCTAATAGTCGAGGCATACGAACCCAAAAACCGGGCTAAGGAGCTTTTTAGCTGCTCCATCTCCTTTTCCTTAATGACTTCGATTTTTTTCTCGTTATCCTTTTTGAGGTAGTAGGTTTCATTGCCCCTGGCTTTAATAAAGTCATCAAACCGAAATTCAACCAATCCTTCATCGAGCAAAGAATAATTGATGTTAAATATAACGCCATAATCAAGCAGATAAAATCCCCGGCTGTTTCGTCCCCACATAAAAAAGTCCGGCGAGGAATTTGGTTTGATCAATTTATCGAGCACCGTCTCCATTATTTCGATGTCATTCAACAACTCCGGCGACGGGCGTTTCTTTTGGGCTAAGGTATCTTTCCCCAACGATAATATCGTCAATATTCCCATTAAAACAATCAGTAAACTTTTTTTCATTTTCTGCCTCGTATAAGAATAGATAACTTTTTTGTTTGATTTATTTTGGCTGAGCATTGACCGGGCGAAAAAGTTCGTTCAAAGAATTGTCGATGCGCTGCAATTTTTTATAAGTATTTTGTTCAATATCATTCAAGCCTAAGCCGATCAAATTTAAATCTTGCAGGCGTCGCTGTTCAAAATTCTGGTTTAGCTGGACTAATGAGGTTTGCCACTCTTTTCGTTGCCGCGCTTCGCTCTGTTCAATGAGTGTTTTCATCAGGTAGTAATTTTCCTGGCGCAATTTTTCCACGAGCTGATTGTTGGCTATTACTGTTTCCTCATTTGGTTTTGCTGCTGTTTGTTTCGAAAATAGTCCAAAGCTCATTTTAAAATTCCCCGCTTGATAGGAAATCTCGGTATTCGTCAGCGCTAACAGCAGAACAATAGCGGCAACTCCGTAAGCTAGACCACGAATGGCTTTTTTGGGCGTCGGCAGGAGTTGGCGCAGCTTTTTTTTGATCGATTCAACCCAATTGACCTTTTCTGAAACCATGACCAAATTAAAATTCGGCGTCACATCTTCCCATTTCTGTAGAATTTGGGAGGTGCTTTTCAGCGCTTCCAGTTCTTCGCGGCATGAGGCGCATTTCAGCAGATGTGCTTGGAGAGTTTCTCTGCCTTGGTCGGAAATTTCATGATAAATAAAATCTATGATTAAAGGATGTATCTGATCACATTTCATAGCTTTTTGCCTCTTCAGTTATTTCCCATTTTTCGAATATTTTTCTTAAGCTGTTTAGTCCGTAATACATTCTCGATTTTATGGTATTTATCGATTCGTCGAGCGCCTCAGCAATCTCCTTGAATTTTAGTCCCTGATATTCTTTCATAATGATTACTACTCGTTGTTCCTTGGGTAACTGGTTCAAAGCCCTTTGGATTATCTTCCCAATTTGTCGGTGATTTAGTTCTGCATCGGGTTGAGTGTAATTTTTTTCAATTAGTTCGTTGGGCAGGGCATGTCCATTTTCATTATTTTCTTGAATCAATTCTAAAGAAAAAAAATCTCGGTTGGAAAATTTTTTCATTTCATCTTTGCACAAATTGGCTGCAATTTGATAAATCCACGAGGAAAATTTCTCCGCTTCTCTCAATCTGTTGATATTTTTATAAACTCGGATAAAGGTCTTTTGGGTAACTTCACGAGCAACCTCTTTTTTGCCAGTGTAGCGAAGTGCGAAGTTGTAAATTGACTTCTCCCATCTCCAGACCAGTGTGTTGAAACCGCTGCGGTCGCCATTTGCTATTCGGGTAACTAATTCAATATCGGTCATAAATCCTCAAAAAGATCTCAGGAAGAAAACTAATTATTAGACTAATGGAGCTGGGGAAAAGTTTTGTGGGAACAGTGAAAAATTAGTCATGCTTTAATCAAATCCAACCTCAGCTTATGTTTTGACCGTGGCTATTTGTTTTAAGTGTTCAATCACGTCACTCGGCGAAATAGACAACGTGCCTTTAAAGTAGTGCTGCAAATAGTGCCTCAAGGGAATTCCTATTGGGAGACATTTTATAGGTGGCGATCAAATAGAGCATTCCCTTCCGCAACTGTTAAAAAATTGCTTGCTGCAGACTGATAGCCATAAAAAATTTTTTGGATTTTGCAAATAGGTAATCATTTTGCTTGAAATATAACCAATATTTTTTTAAATTATTTACAAAAATTTAAGGACATATCATGAGCAATAGCTTCGGCAATATTTTTCGCATCACCACCTGGGGAGAATCGCATGGAACGAGCCTCGGCGTGGTCATCGATGGTTGTCCGCCGGGAATCAAAATCACGGCAGACCGTATTCAAAAGGATCTGGATCGGCGGCGTCCCGGGCAAAGCGAGGTGACAACGCCACGCCGTGAAAGTGATGTGGTACATGTTCAATCTGGGATTTTGAATGATCTTTCGACAGGCATGCCCATCACGCTGGAAATTTTCAACCACGATGTGGATAGTTCCCAATATGAAGAAACGAAGGACAAATGGCGACCGGGTCATGCGGATTTTGCCTTTGATGCCAAATATGGGCTACGCGACCACCGGGGATCGGGCAGAGCGTCGGGTCGGGAGACGGTGGCGCGAGTGGCTGCTGGCGCGGTGGCTAAAATAGTGCTTGAGCAATATCAGGTGGATATTTATGCTTTCACTCGTGCGATCGGCAATATTTTTGCCGAGACGATTGACAGAGATCAGATTGAAAAAAACCTTGTTCGCTCGCCGGATGCCGGCGCAGCAGAAAAAATGATTGCCTTAATTAAACGAATGAAAGAGGAACAAAATTCTGTCGGCGGCATTGTGGAACTAAGAATTAATGGGTTGCCCGCTGGCTTGGGTGAACCGGTTTTTAATAAATTTGATGCGGCCATGGCTGGCGCCATGGTTGGCTTAGGCGCAGTTAAAGGAGTGGAGATTGGCGATGGTTTTGCGGCAGCAGCAGCAAAAGGCAGCGAGAACAATGACGAATTTATTTTAAAAGAAAATAAAGTCGGCACAAAAACCAACCACTGTGGTGGCGTGCTGGGTGGTATCACCACCGGCGAAGAGTTCATCCTGCGCGCTGCGGTCAAACCGCCCGCTTCCATCGCCATAAAGCAGCTCACTTTGACCACCGCACGCAGGCCGACCACCATTCAAGTGCAAGGAAGGCACGATCCCACCATTGTTCCGAGGCTGGTGCCTGTAGTGGAAAGTATGGCAGCACTGGTTTCGCTCGATTTTATTTTGCGCCAGGAATC
The DNA here is from genome assembly GCA_964571835.1 of uncultured Cytophagia bacterium. Taxonomy (GTDB): domain Bacteria; phylum Zhuqueibacterota; class Zhuqueibacteria; order Thermofontimicrobiales; family Thermofontimicrobiaceae; genus CAZNDR01. The sequence goes on from CAZNDR010000256.1 coordinate 3,984, forward strand.
CATCAAAAGTTTTAGGACAAAATTACCTTAAAAGGCTGGTAAAGCTTTAAAAAACCCGAAATCCCGGTGATGGAAAAATTACAGCCCCCAAAAAAGAGTTATCGTTAGGGCATAGAAATCTGATTTCGTATCTTCGCTGCCTGGCACATCGGAAAAATCATAGTTGAGAAAGACATAACGGATGTCGACCGCCAACGCCGAACGCCTGCCTAACGGCAATTCAAGCCCACCGCCAAAATGCCAGCCAATTTCCTGCTCGGTTCTATCCTTGGCGAATTGGAACAATAAATTATTCTGGTTAAAATCATAAGTGGTATTGTACCAACCGGCACCGACGACACCGTATAAAATTGGCAGGGGATAAAGCAGCGCCGAAGTCATAACCGGCCAACTGCGAATGGTGAGATTGCCATTGGCATATTTTTCAGCTCGGTAATCAATAGATCCTTCAAAACCAATGCCTCCTAATTTCAAGCGCAGGCCAGCTCCTCCGAACCATTCTCCTTGTTCGGCTCCTTGCGCTTTGTAATAGCCCGCTCGCGGGCCGAGACCAAAAAATTCTTTAGCGGACAAATGAAACGGAAAGACAACAGCACAGATGAACAACAGGATTAATAATTTTTTCATACCATTCCTCCAAAAGTAATTTTATCAGCTTGGCAGTCAAAATTTTGCTTCGATATTGGGATTAGAAAGCAAGCAATTTGTTAAAACTTTTCATCATACTTTGTCCACAGGAAATCGCCCAGCTCCCAACATTTTTTTACTACCTCATCGCCCACTTGAATGCAATAATCAGTTAAAAAAGCTCGTGCTTTTTTTGGATTTTGTTGGTGAAGCGCCAGCGCTTCTGCTTCGATCTGATGTTGGTTGGCGAACAGGTTTTTTTGCCAGGGACACCACACCTTATCCACATCATGGCGCATATCGCCCCAGCGTTGCGCTGCCAATGTTCCCAACCGATTGAACGCCCACCAGGCGCACTCACGGCTAAATCCTTTTTCACGGCCGGGTGTTTTATAAGATTTGGGCACATCACTATTGCCGCAATAAATGGGGACATAAATTGATGTCGCCACATTATCGAAAGCCAACCAGACTACACCGCCGATCCCATCAGGAAGGTGATCACGCGATTGAGTGATGGTGGCATACATGGTGTACCAGCGCGCAATAGTGCGCTCGCCAAGCCAGCCCCAGCCGCCATTGATCCTGAAAATTTTATTCATGTCATAAGGCATAAACGGATTTGCCAGCGGCGAGATAATTGTTTTGCCACTGTCGTCAGTGACGGTAATATTTTTTGTCATGTCATAATCTGTTCCTTCAAAATAATCTTTGAAAATAGATACTAATTTTGCCAGCGTGACCAGCGTATCGGGTTTCACAGAAAAGGGAAAATTTTCTGCATTGGCATCTAATCCCAGTGAAGGGGCGACCAGATCGAGCACGCGCCATTCGCGGCGCCGCGCAGCAAAAGTCTTCCGGCCGTCGGGATCATAAGCATAGTTAAATTGAAATTGGCCCTGCTCTGGACACCACCAGCCGCTATCCTGAGCCACCTGACAAATATTTTCTGAGGCTAAAAAATGATCAGGATTGGTCAAATCGATGTGGCGGATACGGCTGGCATTGGCGTTAACAGAAACGTGGTCATCTGGAACGCGCTGCGCTGCCCAGATCGAGCCGATCTTTCCTGCACCAGGTCCGACAATTTCCAAATGCCAGACCTCCTTGGGGTCGGCAATAGTGAGGCATTCGCCACTGTCGATATAGCCGTATTTTTTTGTCAGATCGCCAGCCAGATGAATGGCTTCACGGGCAGTCTGGCAGCGTTCGATCATCAGGGCAACCAGTTGCTGACAGTCGATTAACCCTTGGTTCGAGCGCAACGTTGCTCGGCCGCCGAAGGTAGATTCGCCAATAGCCAATTGCTGGTCATTCATGCAGGGATATGCTGTGTTAATATAGCCAAAGGTCGATTCCACTTCAGGAATTGTGCCAACAGGGACATATTTGTACGCCGGCATAGCCAGCGAATCGTCGTTAGTCCGCTGTCGCATTATTTTCGGCGAGTCTTTTTTATGCCGGCGAGCCGGAACAATATCCAGCCAAGCACGAGTGCGATGGCTGTCACAGGTGTGAGAAGTCGTTACTGAGCCATCAGCCGAAGCGCTTTTCCCTACTGTAATAGTGGTGCAGCCATCGGGCCGTCGGTTAATCCAATCTGAATATTTATCGGAAATAGTTGCATTGCTTTGAGCCAGCGCATTGGCAAAGGTTAGCAACAAAAAAGAAAAAACGGCCATTAAAGCAATAATTAAAGCCACCACTATCCAAGATTTCATGTACATAACCTATCCCTTCAAGTTCAAATT
>CAZNDR010000257.1:0-6339 GCA_964571835.1 uncultured Cytophagia bacterium
GCATGATAATAATCACCGGCGCTTTAGCAGCAAATTTCATGGTAAAATAAATACCGGAAAAAACGTATTTAGCAAATCGGCTGATCACTGCCGGCTTATCAATGATGATGTAGCGCCAGGGTTGAACATTTTCTGCTGACGGCGCCAGCCGCGCCGCCTCCAGACACAACTCGATATTTTCCCGGCTCACTGGTTTATCCAAATATTTTCTGATGCTACGCCGTGATTTTATTAAGTCACGAATTGAATTATTCACTTAAAAAATCCTTTCCGCTAAATTCGTGTCCACGTGAAAAAAGTAATTTCTCAATTTATTTGTTCTATAAAAAATGGTTATTTCCAGTGTTCAGCGCTGACGTCACTAAACCAGTCGAAACAGCTTTAAACTTAAATGGCGACTAACGAAAAATAAAAATGGAGATTGGCACTGTCTTTGAATTCCCAATCTCCATATAGGTTAAAATCTTTTCTACTTGTCAATCAGCAAATAGCTAAATTTCCATAATTTCTTTTTCTTTTATTTTGAGCATGTCATCAACTTTTTTTGTGTATTCGTCAGTCAGCTCCTGCACTTTATTCTGCCCACGGTGTGAATCATCTTCAGAAATATCGTGATCTTTTTCTGCTTTTTTGAGCAATTCATTCGCTTCGCGACGCGAATTACGAATGGATACTTTTATCTCTTCGCCCATGCGCTTTGTTTGTTTTACCAACTCTAATCTTCTCTCCTCGGTTAACGGAGGAATGGGCAACCTGATAATGTGCCCATCGTTAATTGGCGTCAAGCCCAAATTGGAAGTTAATATGGTTTTTTCAATCTCATTGACCATCGACTTATCCCAGGGTTGAATAGTAATCAGCCGTGGTTCTGGCACTGAGACACTAGCTGCCTGGTTCAGCGGAACAATCGAACCATAATAGTTGACTTTAATTCCATCGAGCAGAGTACTAGAAGCCTTGCCGGTTCTCACTTTGTTCAGCTCATTGCGAAAGCTTTCAATCGCCTTTTTCATTTTCGCTTCTGTTTGTTTATAAATGGTATCAGTCATTTTTAACCTCGCACACTTTCGTTCCGATAGGTTCACCAAGGATCAATTTTTTTAAATTGTTTTTTACCTTCAGATTAAAAACGATAATTGGCAAATGATTTTCCATGCACAAAGTAACCGCCGTTGAATCCATCACTTTTAGTCGTTTTTTAACAACATCCAAGTAGCTCAGTTGTTGATAGAGCTGAGCCTTTGGATTTTTTTCCGGATCTGAATCATAAACACCATCGACTTTTGTGCCTTTGATGATCGCATCAGCACCGATTTCAATGGCTCTCAAAGCGGCTGCGGTGTCGGTCGTAAAATAGGGATTTCCCGTGCCGCCGGCAAAAATTATTATTCTTCCCTTTTTCAAATGTTGAATGGCCTTGCGACGAACGAATGGTTCGGCTAATTGCTCCATCTTGATCGCGGTCATGACACGAGTGCTAACTTCGTTACGCTCCAGATAATCTTCCAGCGCCAAAGCATTAATAACGGTAGCTAACATGCCCATATAATCTGCTGACACACGATCCATACCTCGAGCACTGGCCGAAAGCCCTCGGAAAATATTGCCTCCGCCGATGACAATGCCAATTTCAGCGCCGAGCTCTCTGACTTCTTTCAGTTGCAGCGCAATTTCACTGACGATTTGCGGATCAATGCCTAATCCTTTAGTCCCCATCAAAGCTTCGCCGCTAAGCTTGAGCAAGATTCGATGATAAATCGGTTTCACCATAAGCTATTCTGCCGTTGATTACTCGCCTAATTGGTAGCGAACGAAACGTCTGATCGAAATATTTTCTCCAATTTTTCCAATTACTTCTTTTAGCAGTTGCTCGATTGTTTTGTCGGGATCTTTAACAAATCCTTGCTCCATCAGCACCACTTCCTGGTAAAATTTTTCCATTCTGCCAGCAGCTATTTTTTCTGCTATATGCTCAGGCTTCTTTTCATTCTGTGCTTGCGTTTTATAAATATTCATCTCTTTATCGATTATCTGCTGGGGCAACTCAGCTCGCGTAACGACCATAGGGTTAGTCGCGGCGATTTGCATGGCAACATCATGGACAAAGGTTTTAAAATCCTTGGTCTTCGCCACAAAATCTGTCTCGCAATTGACCTCCAACAACACGCCCAGTTTGCTACCCGGATGAATGTAGCTGTCAATCATGCCGTCTTTTGTTTCGCGTCCCAGCCGCTTTTCAGCTTTGGCGATACCTTTCTTGCGCAAATATTCAATTGCCTTTTCTAAATTTCCGTCTGTTTCTTTTAAGGCATTTTTGCAATCCATAATTCCAGCACCGGTGGTCTGCCGCAATTGCTTCACGGCATCAGCCGTAATTTCCATATTATCAGCTCCTCTACCTCAAAAAATATGTTATGCTATTTCAATTTCTTCTTCAACTTCAGTTTCCTGAGCCTTTTTTTCCTTTATCCCATCTTCTTCCGTTTCAATAATTACTCGCTCTTTGCTGGCTTCTTCGATTGCCTCAGCGATGGTGTGAGTAATAATATTGATTGATTTAAAAGCATCATCGTTGCCGGGGATAGGGTGATCAATCCAATCAGGATCAGAATTTGTGTCAATAATGCCGATGATGGGGATGTTCAATTTATAAGCTTCGCGTACGGCGATCGCCTCCTTCTTCACATCAACCACGAATATTGCACCGGGCAATCTGGTCATTTCTTTAATACCGCCCAATATTTTTTCCAACTTTTCCTTTTCTCGTTCAACCTGCAAAATTTCTTTTTTGACTAATTTGTCGTAAGTTCCGTCAGTTGCCATTTTCTCAAGATTTTTGAGATGTTTAATGCTTTTTTTGACCGTGATAAAATTTGTCAGCGTCCCGCCAAGCCATCTCTCATTAACATAATATTGGTGGCTGCGTTCAGCAGCGATTTTTATAATCTCTTTTGCCTGTTTTTTGGTTCCGACAAAAAGTACTTTGTCACCGGTTCGAACGACTTTGGCTACTGCTTCGCATGCTTGTTCAAGCATAGCAAGCGTTTTTTTAATGTCAAAAATATGAATACCATTTTTTTCCATGAAGATGTATGGTTTCATCTTAGGATTCCATCGTCTGGTCAAGTGCCCAAAATGGGTACCGGCCATCAATAAATCTTGCAAAGTAACATTCATAAAGATTCTCCTTGATTCGTGGGGTTAGACCTCCACCTTTTGTGTTACATAACTGCACCATTAACTTGAAAATGGCACCCCAGTCATGATACAAAAAGTGTGTGTTTTTTGTTTGATTACCGTTTAGAAAATTGATATCTTTTTCGCGCTCCAGCCATGCCGTATTTCTTGCGCTCTTTCTCTCGTGGATCGCGGGTCAGAAAGCCGTTGGCTCTCAGAACTGGTTTCAGCTCTTCGTCATATTTCAACAACGCTCTTGAAATGCCAAGCCGCAGAGCTCCAGCCTGACCTGTCAATCCACCGCCGCTGACATTGGCAACAACATCAAACTTGTCCATTGTCTCTGTTTTGTCCATGGGCTGTTCAATGATCATCTTTAAGGTTTACCTTTTAAAATAACCAATGAGCGATTTATCATTTACTTCGATTTTGCCACTGCCAGGTTTTATATATACTCGGGCAATGGAATTTTTTCTTCGACCAGTAGCGTAATATTCTGTCGCTTTCATAAATAGCCTCTAATTTAATCCTTATCTACTACGTTCATTCATTTTGAAAATTATGTCAAAACAATTTTTTCTGGCTTTTGAGCGATGTGCGGGTGTTGATCGCCAGCATAAATCTTTAATTTTCTAAACATTTGCCGGCCCAGCCGATTTTTGGGCAGCATTCCTTGAATGGCATGTTCTAAAATTTTTTCCGGCTTTTCTTTTTGCATGTCGTCATAGCCAGCAACTCTCAATCCCCCTGGATAGCCAGTGTATCGAATATATCGCTTGTGTTGAGCTTTTCTACCGGTAACACGAATTTTATCTGCATTAACAATAATGACAAAGTCGCCGACATCAACATGTGGAGCAAAAATTGGCTTGTGCTTGCCTCTTAAAAGGTGAGCGACTCGCGAAGCCAACCGACCCAACACCACGTTGCTCGCATCCATGACATACCATTGGCGACTAATATCTGACGGTTTCGGTGTAAATGTTTTCACAATCTGTTTCTCCCTAACATATATTAATTTATTAGACTAAATTCGCACTAATTTTTTTTTAAAACCGCTTAAGATACTAAAATCAATTTAAATAAGCAAGTAATTTTTATGCCACCTGATGATTTTTAAACAAAAAATTTAAAAGAATTTTTAACATTGACTTCCACCCCCGATGCACTTTCGATGTCCGGCATGATAATATGCTTCAATTTTGTTTCAGCAAATTTTCTCAGGTGGGCACTTTCTTCAAAAGATTCATTGCCAATGTCATCACTGGTCATTATCATTGTTTGGCAGCGATTGCTCCCTTTTGCCAGTTTAGTCTTTCAAAATGCCACAGCTTAAACTTAAATCATATGTCGCCTTTTCTAATTTTCAGATCGACAAAAAGATATGGCAAATTTAATCGCTTTAATTTAAGCAGCCTTCATCCTAAACCTCTGTTGCTTTTTGCTGAATAATTTTCCATGCCAGCGTTACATCGTCCCAGGTTGTTTTGATGTTGCCAATTGCCAATCGAATGGCAAAAGTGTCGTTTAATTTGGTATGAGATAAAAACACGTCACCTGTCGCATTCACTCGGTCTAATAATTTTTCATTTACTTGATTAAGACTTGTCTGATTTGTGCTGCTGGGATGAAAACGGAAAACCACAGTACTAAACGCAACCGGTGCCAACAATTCAAAATGGGGATGGGTTTTTATTAGCTCAGCCAATTGTTGAGCAAAAGAAATGTGTCGCCGGATGATTTGCTGAATTTTTTTCGTGCCCAATGAGCGAATGACCATCCATAATTTTAAAGCGCGAAAACGTCTTCCCAAAGCGACGCCATAATCCATATAATTTTTCACCTTTTCTCCTTCAGCCGTTTTTAAATATTCAGGGACGAGACTGAAGGCTTGTTTGAGCTCTGCTGGACGCCGGCAGAAAAGGACGCTGCAATCAATCGGTGTGAACAACCATTTATGCGGATTCACAATAATGGAGTCTGCCGATTGCCAATCAGAAAATTGGGCGCGGATTTCTGGCAGAACCGCTGCTGCTCCGCCGTACGCTGCATCCACATGGAGCCATAAATTATATTTTTTACAAATAGCCGCTATCGCCTTGATGGGATCAATGCTGGTGGTTGACGTTGTGCCGATTGTCGCCACCACTGCGACCGGTTTGATGCCTGCTGCAAGATCCTGACTAACCCTTTTCTCTAAAATATTATCATCCATTTCGAATCGTGCATTGGTTGGAATTTTGCGGATGAAATCCTGTCCCAATCCCAAAATAATGGCACCCTTTTCAATCGAAGAATGGGCCTGCTCGGAAGTATAAATAGTCAGCTGTGGCAAATCAGTTCTGCCTGCCATCCCTTTGCGGCGAATGTGCAGCCCAGCATATTCACGCGCTGCAGCCAGCGCACACAAACTGCCCACTGAAGCCGTATCATTGATAACACCTTCAAAATCCTGCGGCAGGTCGACCATCTGTCGCAACCAATCCAACACAACAGTTTCCAATTCTGTAGCCGAGGGCGATGTTTTCCATAGCATGGCGTTTACATTCAAAGCGGCTGATAGCATCTCACCGACAATTCCAGTAAACGATCCAGTAATTGAAAAATAGGCGAAAAATCTGGGGTGGTTCCAGTGAGTGATGCCGGGAATAATAATCTTTTCAAAATCGGAAAAAATCGTTTCGAAATTTTCCGCCTGTTCTGGCGGATGTTGCGGCAGTTGAGCCATGATTTCACCAGGCTTGGCCTTTGAAACCACAGGGTAGCTATCGATATGTTCAACATAACTTGTGATCCAGTCAGTGGCCATACGGGCGATATCTTTAAACTTTGCTGATGAGATGTCAAACATGCTCATGGTAGTTGCTGATTCGGTCATTTGAATTATCTCCAGTTCGTGAATTGAGCCTGTTTTTTTGGCAATACAAATTTCAATTCAATGAAAATAAGCTCGTCGACAACAATATCCAGTTTAAAATTGTTGACTACTACTCCTTCCTAATCGACCTTTAGGGTTTTTTTTCTTTTTACGGCAAATCCCATTTTTCTTATTTTAATAATCCGCGCATTTTTTAGACAGACTCCAGAAAGCCAAACCCTAATATGATATATTTTATAAGCACAGCCAAGAATTTTTTCGGTCAAGCCTGCCAGCTTTATTAC
>CAZNDR010000258.1:0-6329 GCA_964571835.1 uncultured Cytophagia bacterium
ATAGCTATCTTTTTCCCTGGTGGCGAAATGATGATCCATTCATATTCTTTTTCAGCACCGGCATCGAGTGAAGCCAAATCCTGGCGTTTCGAGCCGCCGAATAATTTCATATTTTTATCATCTTCAAATTTTAGCTGCAACAAAATCGGGCTGATATTGCGCGATTCGATTCCCATGGCAGTAGCATAAGGAAATTTACCCTGATTGTGTATTTTGATTTTAAGCTTGAATAAATTAGCCGACATTTTTTCGACCACCGGTTCGTCCATTGAAATCTCGGCCAATTGAGAAGCCAAATAGAGCACAAATTTGGTGTGGCTCTGCGACAGGGAATCTATTTGCGCTGCCGGCGGATTCACCCGCAAATAGGGATAAAAGCCTCCGATCTCCACTTCGCCGAGCTGTTGATGTTGAAATTTCTCCCATTTGACAAAGCCAACGCCATTATTTTTCTTGTCAATCCATTGTAACCATTTTGCGTCCGTGCCGGCTGTTTCTTTTGCCTTTTCATCTTTGGCAGCGCCTCGATCAGCCAAACGCGGCATCATCAAAGCGCGACGGTCTGGCGGCTGCGGCTTTTCTGGCTCGGGCTTATCGCTTTTTTGAGCCGTCGTGTCGGCTGATTCCTTTTTCTCTTTTCTGAGCGACCACAAATTAGCGGAAAAACTGGGCACGCCAAATTGGAAATAAGCCCATTCTAATAATGAGCCGAACGGCTTTTCGGAAACTGCATTGTCTATGCCAGTGATCTTTTTATAATTGTCACTGACTTTAGCAAATAATTTCACGTCTTTGTCATTAGTCTTTTTCGTTTGTGGATCTTTGGCTGGAGGTTGTGGTGATTCATCGCGCTGCCCTCGGCGTCCGCCAAAACGGAAAAAGCGTCGCGGTTCTGATTCGGATCGTTGTTTTATTTCCGGGAAGGTGGCTTCGCCGCATTCGATCCCCGAGCCGGCAGCCAGATTATCATATTTGGAAAAGACTAAAACCGCACCAATATTTTTATGTGGCGCGGTTTTGTATTGCTCATCATAGCGATTCATAAAATTAATGAGCGCCTGAGTTTCCTTTTCCGAGGCGGGATAAAAATTTATTCCTTTGATGCGATAGCCAAAATTATGAGGAAAATTTCGATCGATATCAAAGCCGCCGACATCATCCTCATTATAAAGCTCATCGCCGTCATTGTCTATTCCTTCTGGGTTCAGGCTGTACAAACTATCGACCGGCGTGCTGGCTTCTTTTTTCTTCATGAGACGGCTGTCTTTGGAGTCGATTGTCCACTCACCTTCTTGGTCTTGGTAGCGCATAAAAGTAATGAGACCATCACCGTTCAAGTCTTCTGGTCCGTCCTCATCGACCTGCCAGTCATAATCGTCATCTCGTGGGCGCAGATTGCCGGAAAACTCTTTGAGTCTTTCCTCGAAAAATAATTCGGCGCCGTCAGGATTCAAGCGCGGAATAATATAAAACGTTCGGCTATCGAGTAGTTTGGTAATGTCACTATCCTTGCCGTAGCCGTTGATTAAGTTGGTAGCTATGCCCAAAGCCACCTCGCTGCCGATCACGTGGTCGGCTTCGACATTGGCGCAAATGAGCAAGGCCGGTTTTTCGGTAGCAGCTTTTCCCCCGCTGCCAGAGATCTGCAAAACATAGAGGTCCCGCTTTTGCCCGGTCTGTCCGATAGAAAAAAGCGTCACAATTTTGCTATTCTGAGCTGCTAAATCTTTTAGCTTCGTAGCCAGCGCTGCATAATTATGATAGCCCTTGGCTGGTTGATATTTATCTTCAGCCGCGGCTGAAATTGCCAACAAATAGATAATGAGAAAGAAGAAACATAATTTGAGTTTGGACATGAAGACGCTCCTCTGTGAAAGATGAACAGAATAAAACTGCTTGAGGTTAGTACTAGGAATTATGCTTTTATAGCTTATGTTACCCCTATTGTTTGATTCAACCCATAAGCTGATAAATTGTAAATTGTTATTTTCCTATTGTGAAACACTCTATATCAAAAATAACTTCTAGCGTTAGCAAAAAATGAAAAGAGGTTTGAATGAACTAAATTTTATGATTCAATGCTCACATCATCAGTCCTAACGGAAAAGAGACTCTGATTGTCAAGATAACGCCAGGCTGCCTGTCGATAATGAGGCAAAATTTCTGAAGACACAAGGACACTTTCCTTTTGCTGCAATATTTTCATAGTATAGTATAGCGGATTCAGCGTGTACCAATTGCACAAAAAGGTGATCGCGCCATTGCTCAGAATGAAATTAGCGCCGGAAAAGTTGGTCAATTTTTGGAGTTTTTCTCTCAGCTGGCTTGAAGTGATTTTAGCGTTCCTGCCGCTCAACAAATAATAAAAAAATTTTTCTGAATCTGTCTCGCCGCGAAGTTGGATTTCTGGATCAATTTTTAGCTCGTCTCTGACAGTTCCGTTGTGAAAAAAAATCCATTGCTGGTCGTTTTTCTTCAACTCGAACGGGTGGATATTTTCCAGCTTTAAAACTCCGCGCGAGCCTTTTCTGGCGTGGAGCAACAGCAACCGTGTTTGCAGCGTTTTAAATTGTTCAAGCCGTGGATCCTGGTAAACTGCTTTAGTGGAACGGTATATTTTCAAATCCTTGCCTTTGAGATAGGCGAGTCCCCATCCATCGCCGTGCGTGAATTTCACTGCGGCGTTCTCTTCGTGTTTTTCATTATCGTCACGTGCCATCTGGACGAAATCATCAATCAATTGACCTGGATCGAATTTGCCAGCGGCAAAAATCATTCGGCACATGTTTTCCTTTATCTCATCAAAATCATCTTGTTCATCTGCTTAAATTTGCCAACCTTCATCAAGGTAAAAAATACGCCACTGCTCAGGCACATGCCATTGTCATCACGTCCGTCCCATTTAAGCGAAAAAACGCCAGGGGATTTTTGTTCGGCGAGTAATTTTCGTACAATCTTGCCGTTAATGTCGTAAACGAAAATTTCAACAAAAGCGGCACTGGGCAGACCGAAGCCGATGATGGTTTCGGCATTAAAGGGATTAGGATAATTTTGAGATAAAATATATTTTTCAGGGCAATTATTTTTTATCATGGCTACTGAGGTAGCCGAGACGACAATTGACCCGTAAAAAGTTCTGACATCTTGTAAGCTAATTGCCTGGAGCTTATAATAATAAATGCCAAATTCATCCACAACATCCAGGTAAGTATAGGAAGAGCCGGTAAAGGCGTTGCCCTGAGATGGAATCAATGACAGATTCAGTTGGGCATAGCCGCTATTTTCCTGTCTACTTCTAAAAACGTTAAAGCCGGCATTGTTCGGTTCTGTTTCAGTGACCCAGTTGAGTATAATATTTTTTTGATCAACAACTGCCGTAAAGGAAGATAGCACAATATTGGTCGGTTGTTGCTGTAACGGAATGTTATTATTGATGACAAGTGGATCACCAGGCGAGAGATTAAAACTCAGATAAAACGGATTGTCAGCACAATCCCTATTGGTCAAATAATTTGTGGTGCCATTTCGGCTTCCCATGCCAACAACATGGGGATCAGGTAATGGCGTTGGTTCATAAGGTATGGGTTGAGGCAGGCAGGTGCTGCTGAGCTGGTAGCCAACTGCTGGTGTGTAAACCATAGTGTAAACGCCAGCTACCTGAACCATCCATTGATAATAACCAGAAGAGCCGTCGTGAATTATATTGACAACGCCAGGTCCAGTGACCTGAATACTACCGCCGGGAATGATGTAGCCATTACTTTCAAGATAAATCCAGCCGGTTGGATCATAATCATTGTAATCCATTATAAAGTCACCATCGCGATCGCCGCTCTCTTTGGCATCAGGAATGCCATCTTCGTCCGTGTCTGCATCAGCCTCGGTAGTAAAAATTGTGTCAGCTCCGTTGGTGGTGCCTGCATAATTTTGCCCAACGACGCGATAATGATAGGTGGTACTGGGCGTTAAGCCGCTGATAGCTTTACTTACGGCAGTGTCCGTATTACCAGTAGCCGGGCTTTGATCTGCTGTTACTTGTGAACCATAAGCTGTAGTCGTACCATATTCAAAAATTACCGTCGTTGAAGTCTTGTTAGCATTAACAATGCCATTTAAGGTGGCAAAGGTGCTTCCCACTGCTGTGGCTGGTTCAGTTGTAACGTTGGGAGGCGCAGCTACCATGCCGGTGAACTGCAGATAATAATCCTCTACTTCGCCATTATTGAAAGTCCCGGTTAAGGTCAATGGGCTGCTACTATCTGCAACCAGGCGAAACCGGGCGAAACGATTATAAGTGTCATCCTTTGGAATTGCACCATCAGGAATGTCAAATGGAATAGTCTGCAGACCAGCCATAATCGGTTGCATGTTGAGGACCTGGTCGCCAGCATCGGAAAAATTAATATTATTGTCCCAGTCGATCCAACCGCTCAAATAGCCGGAGCCGCCAGTAATGGTGACATCAATTGCACCACCGTTTATGCCATTATGCCAAACGCCATTGACAGTTACGCCGTCTTCGTCATTGGTATCGTTGCCATCATCGCCATCGGCATCAGCGCTTTCTTGACCATCGGCTTCGTAGTCAATTTTTGCGCCCAGAAAAAGGTCTTCAATGTTGTGCCGTGCGCCATCATTGGCTAAGCTGGTCAGGTCGTAATTTGCAGGCAGATCACCAAAATCTAAGCCGCTGTTAGAAAATCCCGGCGTGCCCAGTTCAGTTGCCGCAGCATCCCAGCCGAGAGCTTTATCGGCGGTAAACCAATTTGAAGCTAAAACTCCATCGCCGGGAGGAGTTACTCGCATCATCGAATATTTATTCGCGTTATCTCCTGCCGCTGGTGCGCCGCTGCCATCATCAGCCGTGTCGATCAAATTGCCGCTACCATTCCAAGCACCATCGTAGAGTTTGATCTGCAATTGCGAATTGGCGAGCGATACACCCGTTTCTACTAAATTTGGGGTAACCGCGATTTGAGAATTGGCTTCATCGTAATTGGAAATTAAGAAATAGCCGTGAGCAGCAATGGTTCCAGCAGGAATTTCTAGCATCAATGTCTCACTGCCGCTGCTCAAGCGGGTGAGTTGCCAGCCAGTCAAATCGATGTTTCGGTTTGTTTTGTTTTTCAATTCAATCCATTCATCAGCTGAAGAAGAGGTGGAACCCATCCACATTATTTCATTTAAGACCACATCCGCTGCGCTTGGTCTTGAAGTAACGTCAAAATGATTGGATAAACCTATCTCAGTGCCGCCAGAATTAATTACCGTGATTACGTCGCCCAATTTTTCCTGGGCAATGGAAACATTTCCAGTCCACCTACCAGCGGCAAAATTGTCGCTCATCGTTGGGGCGATGGTTCCGGTTAAGTCCGAGATGTTGACAGTTCCTGTAAACGAGGAAATAGTAACCTCGGCAACATCTTTAGCAGTTACCGTGATCGGGAAAGTTATCCCTGCCTGTTGATCGTCGATTGCGCCGATAGCGAAATGATCGAGCGCTCCTGCCGCATAATTGGACGACCCCGGAGTACCTTTCTCGCTGGCACCAATATCCCAGCCTTCGGCAATATCAGCAGTGAACCAGTTAGAAGCTACTGTGCCATCCCCGGGCGGATTCTTTCTCATCATGGAAAATTTGTTCGTATTATCACCCGCTGCTGGAGCACCGCTGCCATCATCAGCCGTGTCAATTAAATGACCGCCGCTGTCCCATGGTCCGTCATACAATTTTATTTGAAGTTGAGTATTGGCTAAGGAAACATCGGCGTCCACCAAATCGGGAGTAACATCGATTTTTGAAGTGGTTGCATTATAATTGGAAATGAGAAAATAACCATGAGCCGGGATTATACCCGATGATATGTCGAGCATCAGTTCTTCAACGCCACTATTATTTTTTGTTAACTGCCAACCTGTTAAGTCAATGGGAGTAGCTGTCATATTTCGCAGCTCTATCCATTCATCGGCTGAGGAAGCCGAAGATCCAGTCCACATAAGTTCGTTAATGACCACATCTCCTGGCGCAGCAAAGCCTGAGTAAAAAGAGCTTAGCCAATTCACAAGCAGAAAGACCAAAAAAACAGAGGTCGATTTCATCTGGTTCTCCTTTAGCAAAAAGCATCATCGCTTTAAGCGGCAACTCGCTTTATGTCAGGCGCAATGAGAATAGAGAATCATCGAAATGTAGGTCAGGATGTCAGTTACAGCTTCGAGTCACTCCGCAAAATTAAGGTCGGTTACAACTAATAGAAATTTTTAAAAGGATCATTTATTTGCCGAATCGGGCTCATTTTACAAAATTTATTATAAAAAGTCAACTATTAAAT
>CAZNDR010000259.1:0-6322 GCA_964571835.1 uncultured Cytophagia bacterium
GTGGTGATGACATCATCGACTAACAAAATCGTTTTACCTACAATTTTTTCTCTATCGATTACAGCAAACGCATTTTTTACATTATGCTGCCGTTGTTTGGCGGTCAAATTTGTCTGCGAAGCAGTATAACGGATTCTTGTCAAAGCAAAATTTTCGATAGCAAAACCCGTTTCCGCAGCAAGCGATTGGCATATCAGATAACTTTGATTATAGCCGCGCTCGCGTAATCTGGTGCGATGCAATGGGACAGGAATCAAAATGGTCTTTTCATCAAATACATTTTTGCCGATTATTTCTTGAGCCATGGCTTTGCCAATTTTCAAAGCAAGATTTTTAAAATAGCGATACTTGAGAAAATGAATAATGGTTTGAGCTGCTGGAGAAAATTGCCAGAGCGAAAAAACCCGGCTGAAACAAACTTGTCCGGACAAATTTGAGGTAAGTTCAATCAATAAGCGATCGCTGGAATCGGCCGGAGGCAAATTTTCCCAGCAAGCTTGGCAAATCAAGTGGTTGGATTTCAGTTCTGTTGTTTTGCAGATCAGGCAAAAGTGTGGTAGAATGAGATGAATGAAGGCAAAGTAGGGTTGGCGCCAGAGCTGCTTCAAGAATGTCGATAGACGATAACCGCTCATAGTGAAAGCTAATTTTTAAGATTGAAGTCAATTAATTTACTTGTGCTAACTTACCGGCATGAGAGTTTTTTTGATTGAAGCGAGAACGATGGATAAGATTTTATCAATGGAAATCAAAAAAGCCACGAATTCAAATTGTCAGCCGATTTCACAGAAGAGCAAAATAGGTATCCTGCTGATTCGTGGCTTTTCAAAAGTGTTTCGGTATCGATTTTCAAAAATTATAAACAAATGCCAATCGTGGCGAAAATCGTTCTTGGGCTTTGTAGACCTGCTTTTCCTCATCGAACTGGAAAGTATAAATATAATCCATAAAAGCGACCAGATACGGTTTTATTTTATAGCCGAGACCCAGCCGCGCAATGGATCTCTCATCCAGAGTAAAGGCATCATTAAAAGTGTTAATGCCAAATTTATCATAACTTGCTTGCAACATAAATACGGGGATGTTTTCACTTGTTTCAGCTGCCAGGTGCAAAATGCCGCTATCTTTTTTGCCATCCAACCGTTGATAATTTCCGACAAGGTGAAGGGTATTTAAAATATGTCCAGCTAACTCACCGAATGTCCCGTTGGTTGTTTCCTGGATAAAAGCTAAACTTTGATCTTTTCTGAAAATGGAGCCATCTTCCATTGGTTGATAACGCTGGATTTCATAAAAGGCATCAAAATAGGATGGCACGAATTCTTTGCCCAGGAAACGCCTTTCCAATTTTGCTGACAGCTCAGCGACGCCGGCAATCAAACGCACATCAGCAGCAATACCAATTGCTGTGCCTGCACCAAAGGTATCCAGCTTGGCCCAGTCAAAATAGGTGTAGGTATTCAACATGGGAATATTGATCAGCGGAAGCTCGATATCCAGACCAAAAGTGTTCAGACCATCGTCGGTTCCGCGCGAGCCATCAGGGTCGATATCAGTGACAAAGGTGGCGCCGAATGTCAGATTTTTGATAATTGGGACATCAATGGCTTTTTGCAGTGGTCGGGCAAAACCACGAATGCCAAAAATTTCGAAACGCCCTAAGTTGTTGGTTACTGTTTCGAAACCAGCGACGCCAAAGTCCATATCCAAAGCCAGTCCGATTTTGCGTTGATCATAACTGGCTTCGTTAGTGTAGTAATTCATAATAAAGCCATGCCCCAGTCGGGCAAAATCGAGCGTGCCGATTTTAGTATAAAATTTATCTCTTTTATGGCCGTAACGCACATAGCGGATTAATCTCGCCCAATCATAGCTTTCATTCCAATCCTCATGTCTGATGGCACCATTTTGTGTATTGTATAGCAAGTTGATATTCAAGCCAACGCCGAATTTGCCCATGCCGATGTCAGGCCGAAAATTAATAGTGACGTACGATTGATCATCGATGACAGTGAGTCCGATGCCGCCCATAAAGCAATTTTCATTTTCAAAGGGGGTAGTCGACTGGCTAAAAGAGAGGGTCGAAAAAAAGCACAAATTGAAAATCGCCACGCCGCACAAAAGATGAGTTTTCATACTGTATCCTTTCCATAAATTTGGAGGGTTATTTTTACGCAGAAAATATATGAAGATATGGTAACAAAATCAAGCACTATTTTAGGTTGCCCGGTTGATAAATGACGGTTAAAGATGTGTGTTAAAAATTAGCCAATTCGCTCGCCAGCAGTCAGTCTGTCAATATCCTCGAACGCTGATGGCTCCATTTATAGCTTCAACTTTGATTGTTCCCTGGCCAGCTCCCAAAGTGCCATTAACAAAATTAAACTCTTGCTGCACGTTTTGAATATTAAGGTTCGACACGCTAACTGAGCCGTTAATTACCCCAACAGCAAAATGTGCTGAAGTGTTTTGAGGAATGAGCAACTGAATTTCTGCATTGATGGCAGTGATCTGACAAGCGCCGTTTTGTGGCAAGCGCATTTTGCAGTCGACTTTGCCGTTGGTCAACTTCGTGTTTAAATTCCCACTGATTTCCTGCAATTGAATTTCACCATTTACCATCTGCAAACCGATGTCGCCAGAAAGCGAATCGATGTCAACAGTTCCATTGATAATTTTTATTGAGGCATTCCATGTCGCGGGAATAGTGAGATGGTAATTGACCAGGTATTCTCTGCCATCTGAATCGCTTGGCTGTTTGGTTTCGATAATCAATTCATTCGCCGCATTGGTAATAATTGTTTCTAACTTTTCCAAATTATGAGCCGCGTCAGCTTCACTCTCAGATTTTACGATTCGTTCTCCCCAAATTTTGATCGAAGAAAGATCGCTGCGGCCGGCAAGAGTTATTGTGCTGTTGACCGCATTAATCACTACCTGGTTTTTATGATCTTGGGCGAAATCATAGGAGAAAGATGCAGATGCCGAATAAGCAGTATTATTCACACTTTCAGATGGATTCATGAGGTCAGATAAATCACACGACAAAATAAAGAGAAATAATGTCATGACAATCGGCCAGGTTATTTTTTTAATCATAAAACCTCCACTATTTTTTTGAAAATTTTTTGGTCCATTACATTGTCAATTTTTTTATTGAGGCTTTGGCTTGTACATACCAATCCAGTGCTGGCTGGCTGGAACAAGCTTCTTTTTCAAAAGTAGCGATGACGCTTTGATAAGCATCGATGGCCTGACCATTTTTCTTTAGTGCTTCAAACGATTTGCCCAAGAAAAAGTAAATTTCGCCGCAGTCAGTGATAGTGTTGTACTTGGCTAACATCTTATGGATTTTTATCACTGCGTTGGTATAATAGCAATAGCTAAAAAGTGCCTTTACACCATTGGTTTCTCTTTTCAATACATCAGCTGTCAAATTTTCCGAACTGGCTTTTGCTTCGGCTGTTTTTGAACCGTGGACGACGCTGACGCTGCCGACTCGTAAAGGTCGCTTTTGAGTGTTCGGTTCGATTTTTTGGATTTTGTTTGACATCAAAAATAGCATCATCTCTTGCTCTGAAATTTTTCTTAAATCACCAATATCGATTTGCGTTTCGTTGCTGAGGCGAATCATTTCTCCGGAATTGATTTCGAGAGTTACTGCTCCATTTTTTCCACTTTGAATGGAATCAATTTCTTCCAGCAGCATTCCTGGTACGGCAGTAAGCCACTGCTCCTCAACTCCTCGGCGAATTTTTACCTCGCCGTTCACATTGATAATTTTTACCTTCATTGAAGCAAAGAGCAATTGATGGAGTTGTAGTAACAAAATTAGCAGCCCTATTTTTTTTATCATGGATTGCCTTTCATGCTTCTTTTTTTTAAAAATTGAATGTTCATTCGATATCAATTATTCTCACCCAGCCAGCTGAAATGCCGTGGCGAAATATCCCATCTTTCAGGTAATTAGTAGCGCCCATTTCCCAGGCTTTATCAAATCCTTTTTCCACCAGCGTTGTCTCCACCGGAATCCAGATAGTTTTTGTGTTATTCGCTTGTTCACGGACGAGGTATCTTTTTTCATTGGCTGAAATGTTTTCTGCCAAAGTTGATGGCATTTCAGTATCGAATAATAAATATAAATGAGCCACTTCTTTTTCTGGATCTTTAACTTCGACAAACGCTGTGTTGATACCGGTGCTTTCTAATAACGAGGCGAAAAGTATTACCAGATCGTCGCAGTCTCCATATTTCAATCTTAGCGTTTCAGATGCATACTGCACTCGGTCATCTTTATAAAATATGATGTTGGGATCGTTTTGATAGTGAATGCCTTGCCTGGTTAATTCATCGAAAAGCAATTTTGCCTGTTCAAAATTATTCAGTTCGGACTGTCGCTTTTGTTTTTCATCAGCGATAATCGACCGACTCAAGTGCAAGATTTCTTCGTCATCGGCAGTGATGAACAAACTGAGCTTATCCATTTCGCCATCCCAGGCATTGCGATCATGCAGCATGATGCTTTCACTGATGGTTTTGGAAATGATGCTGCCAGCACGTGCTTCAATTTCCATATCCAGTACTGCCGGCTCACGGCGAGATAGAGACAACAGATTTTTGCCGAAAACAGCGGTTACCGGAATATCAGCCACTTTGCCGCGTTCGATTCGAATGTATTCACTATCTTTTGGTCTTTCCGAATAGGGTCTGACGTAGCTTCGCACTTTCACCTCGATAGGATAGGTAGCGTCATTTTTTATCGTAATCAGAGCAAGGGGATAACTATTGTAGAATTGGTAATAGGCAGGATAGATATCTTTGACGATCAACCTAATTTCTTTAATATGAAATGTCTCGCGTTTTTTGCCCCACATCAGGCAAAAACCTAATTCAAACTCAAGTCCGCTGTAGCCCTTTTCGAATTTCATTTCTACGAAATGATATTTCATATCAAAATTCAGTCCCAGCCAATTAGTGATAACAAGGTTTGCTCCAGTTCCGAGATACATGCCGGCTTTTTGTCCTGACTCGATGACTGTCTCATCTGGAATGGCTAATTTATTATTTGTTACCGCTTTGGATATCCAATAAGGACCACCACCGAGTGATAAATATGGTTGCAACGAAGAGGGCATTTTAGGCGATAACACATCGTACCTCAATCCCAGCAAAAGTGGAACCACTGCGGTCGCCTCTACGCTATTTACGCTATAATCGGAATACGACTGATGGATGCCGGCAATAGCACCAAAATTGAATTCCAAAAACCAATTTTGCTGAAGGCGTGAGAAAAAATAAAGCCAGCCACCAGTTCCGCCAATATCGATCGTGCCATCTTTGCCGTAGCCGACTACGTTGATGCGAGTCGGATGATTAGTGATATTCCAAAAGCCGGCGCGTAGCCCGATCCCGTGAGAACGGGTGATACCTTGAGAAAGAATTTTCAAATTAGTCAAGAGCAAAAATGACAGCATTATCAATAAAACCGCAGCACGTTTCATTGAATCCCTCTTTTTCAGCAGCGAAAAATTTAAGCGCAGTGAGAAAATAATCCTGGTTTTTTCAAAACATTTTGCTTGCTACGCTTGTCTTTATCTTTCTTTTTATCTTAAATGGTAATCGCCCCACATTATGGTAAGACCTAATCCATAATCCACACCACTCAGCTCATGATTTTTGTCAAAATTAATGAAGTGATACTTTAGATCAAAATTGATCGCCAGCCAACTACACAATTTAAAATCAAAACCTCCACCGAGATAGCCGCCACGCTCACATTTTGTACTCACCGTCACTTTCTCGCTGAACGGGTCTTCGCAGCTCAAAACTTCAGAAATCCAATAAGGACCGGCACCCAAGGAAAAATAAGGTTGCAGCGCACTCTGATTGTACGGTGAAAGAAGTTCCTGTCTCAAGCCCAGTAGAACTGGTGTGATTACCTTGACGTCAGCTGTGCTCTGCCAATAATTTTGCGTTTCCTCTTTGACTTCACCAACTGCGCCGACATGTAGCTCAAGGAATAAATTATCGCCAACGCGTGAATATAAATAGAGCCAGCCGCCGCCACCACCGATATCGGCTTTTGCATACTGTCCTTGATTAATAAAGGTGATCTCTGTGGAACCGTTGGACATTTTATAGTAGCTGCCTCTTAAACCAATACCGGTCGATTTAATGTCCGTTGCAAAAGAAAGCAAAGGAAAAAAAACTAACCATGTTACGACCACTAAAATGTTAGGTTTCATTCTGAAGCTCCACAATAATATTGAAAATTAAATTGTCAATTCCGCCCTTTCTGTTCGCCTTGGCTAAAGCAAAGGAA
>CAZNDR010000260.1:0-6315 GCA_964571835.1 uncultured Cytophagia bacterium
CTCCAGATTAGCTACAGAATTGAACAATACTAATAAGCGTAATTGCACCCCAAATAAACTTTTTACCTTGTAGCAAAAATCTATCCTATTGGGACTACCAGGCTAATCAGCTTACCAATGCTTCAAACTCGTGTCGAAATTTTTCAATCATGGTTTTGATGACAACAGCTCCAGCTTCGCCTAATGGGCAGAGTGTTAAGCCGATGGCCAATTTTGCCAGCTGCAATATTTTTTCAATATCGTCAATTTTTCCTTTGCCACCAAGCATATTTTGTAATATCTGTTGAATTTTTGCCAAACCCTCGCGGCACGGTGTGCACTGACCACACGATTCATGGACAAAAAAATTCATGCTGGTGAGTGCTACCTCGGGAATATTGGTATCTTCATCCATTACAATAATCCCGCCTGAACCTAACATCGTATTGGCTTTGACACATGAATCAAAATCCATGTTGATGTCGATTTCATTGGCTTTTAAAATTGGTGCAGACAAACCGCCTGGAATGATTGCCTTTAACTTTTTATTGTTATGAATGCCCCCAGCAGCATACATAATCAAATCTTTGAGATTTGTCCCTAAAGGATATTCATAAACTCCCGGCTTATTGACATGACCAGAAATTCCATAAAGTTTTGTTCCCGCGCTCTGGAATGAACCCATCAATTTAAATTTCTCGGCGCCGTGCTGCAAAATAAAGGGAATACAAGCTAACGTTTCCACATTATTCACAATAGTTGGGCAGCCGTAAAGACCAACACTAGCTGGGAAAGGCGGCTTCATTCTTGGTTCGCCGCGCTTTCCTTCGATCGAATCAATAAGCGCAGTCTCTTCGCCGCACACATAGGCGCCAGCGCCCCGCATCACGACGATATCAAAATCAAAACCTTTGCCCAGGATATTTTTGCCAAGAAAATGAGCCTTTTTAGCATTTTCGATCGCCTGCTCCAAAATCTCAGCGATCCATTTGAACTCTCCCCGGATATAAATAATCCCAAGATCAGCGCGCAAAGTATAACCAGCGATCGTCATTCCTTCGATAAGCAACAAAGGATCATGTTCCATGATTACTCGATCTTTGAAAGTGCCCGGCTCACCCTCATCGGCGTTACAGATGAGAAAAAATGGTTTGGTTTTTTCTTTAGGCAGAAAGGACCATTTAAATCCAGTTGGGAAACCTGCACCGCCACGGCCGCGAAGGAAAGATTTCTTGACTTTATCGATGATCTGCTGAGGCTCTTTTTCCAAGGCTTTTTTCAAACCCTGATAGCCATCGTCTCTCACATAATTATCTATTTTGATCATATCCATGCTACCGACATGGCGCGTCAATATCTTTTTTTCCTTTATCATGAGTTGCAGCTCCTCTATGGTAACCTTTTTAAAATATCATCAACTTTATCAGCATTTAAATTTTCATAATATTTATCATTAATCATCATCACCGGCGCGGCACTGCATGAGCCCAAACATTCTACTAAAGTAATCGTGTATCTTTCATCTTTAGTTGTTTCGCCGGGCTTTATTTTTAATTTCTTTGACAGGTGATCAATAATATTTTTTGCACCCATTAATTGACAGGAAACATTGCGGCATATTTGAATGTGATATTTCCCCACTGGCGCCAATTTAAACATCGAATAAAAAGTTGCCACACCGTAAATTTTATTTGGTGCGATGTTGAGCAATTCAGCTAATTGTCGAATCGCTGCATCGGGCAACCAGCCAAATTCATCTTGAATCGCCTGCAAAGCTGGAATCAAAGCGGATTTTTTTTCAGGGAAATGCAGCGAAAGCGTTTTGATTTTTTTGATAATCTCTTTGCTTAATTTATACTGTGAATTTTCTGTTTTATTAGCCAAAGGTGAAGACATGAATTTATCCTCCAAGTATCTTTCAAAATAATCAGAAAAACTCAATTATATTTCGCGTCGATGATAATGAGTATGCAGCAGCTCATGGCTTTTATGTCCTAAAGGTGCACCTAAAAACTCATCATACAACCGTTTTATCCAGGGGTTACTGTGGGAAGTTTTCAGTTTCTCATTTTCATCAAGCGAATAGAGCGCTGCTGAACGAGCTATAATTCTTTCCACATCCGTTCCGTATGGCTGTCCGCCGCCACCAACACAACCACCAGGGCACGTCATGATTTCAATGAAATGGAGATCCTTCCTTCCCTGGCGAATCTGGTCAAGCAGCACGGCGGCATTCTTTAGCGTATGAGCCACAGCAACACCAACTGCTATTCCGTCAATATTAATTTTTGCTTCTTTGATGCCCTCTAAACCACGAACTGCTTGTACCTTAAAATCTTTCAATTCCTTGCCAGTGATAAGAAAATATGCCGAACGGATAGCTGCTTCCATAACGCCTCCGGTGGCACCAAAAATTTTTCCAGCAGTGGTTCGCTCGCCAAACGGAATATCAGCCTCTTCCGGTTTTAAGCTATGAAAATCAATACCGAATTTATGGAAGAGTTTTCCCAATTCTCTGGTGGTCAAAACAGCATCAACATCCGGGATGCCATTTTTTGACATTTCTGGGCGTTGAGCCTCATATTTTTTTGCTGTGCACGGCATCACTGAGACACTAAAAATATGAGATGGTTCTGCTCCTATTTTCTCAGCAAAAAGACTTTTGATAATAGCACCCATCATTTGCTGCGGGCTTTTGCAGGTAGAAACATGTGCCAATAAATCTGGATAAAATTGCTCGATATATTTTATCCATCCCGGCGAACAACTGGTAAGCATGGGCAATACACCCTTATTTTTTAGCCGGTGAACCAGTTCCGATCCTTCTTCCATAATGGTCAGGTCAGCAGAAAATGAGGTATCAAAAACATAATCCATGCCGATTTTTCTAAAAGCCGCACACATAATGCCATCAAAATCTTTGCCCGGCTCATAACCCATTTCTTCAGCAATGCTCACTGAAATTGAAGGCGCATGCTGGACTACGACTATTTTTTCCGGATCATTAATAGCATCAATAACGCGCTGAACATGACTGACTTCAGTTAACGCGCCAGTAGGACAAGCAAGCGCACACTGACCACAATTGATGCAGCGCGACAAGCCCATCGGACGATCGTTTTCAATGCCCACTTTTGTGTCAAAACCGCGTCCTAAAAGCTCAATAGCAACCACGCCTTGAATTTCTTCGCAGACGCGAACGCATTTACCGCACAAGATGCATTTATTTGGATCACGAATAATTGACGGACTCGAGATGTCTTTTTCCTCTTCCCTAACATCTCTTGGATACGTTCGGTCTTGAATTCCGTATTCATCAGCTAATTGGCGCAAATCACAATTGCCATTTCTGGCGCAATAAAGACAATCATCGGGATGATTGGATAACATAAGTTCCAATAGATTTTTGCGCGCCTCCAGCACTCTGGGTGAATGCGTTCTAATTCTCATCCCCTCACTCACCGGAAAAGCGCACGACGGAACCAAATCTTTTCTCCCTGCAATTTCAACAACGCAAATTCGACACCTTCCGGCTGGTTTTAATTTCTCATGATAACATAAAGTCGGCACATGAATTCCAACTCTTTTCAAAGCATTTAAAATTGTCTCACCTAATTGTGCCTGGATTTTTCTTTTATTTACTTCAATCTCTATCATATGAGCCTTTCCACATCCTTTATTAAATTTTGCTGATTGAAATTCTGAAAATATGAGTTTAAGCTGATAATGGCAAAACAACTTCAAAGATGCTGCCTTGACCCAATTTGCTACTGACCCTAATTATGCCATCGTGCAGGTCAGCTATCCTTTTCGCTATGCTTAGTCCCAAGCCAGTACCTGATATTTTTTGGACTGCCTCGCTTTTTGAACGAAAAAATTCATCAAATATTTTTCCCATTTCCGAATCTGAAATACCAATTCCGCTATCTCGAATGGAGATGATTAATTTCTTTTTTTCCTTTCTGGTTGAAATTTCAACTGATCCATTTTCTTTGTTATATTTCATGGCATTGCTCAATAAATTGGTAAATAAAAATCCCAATGCCTTTTTGTCGCCAAAGATTTGAGGTAAATTTGCTGGAATCTGTTTGACAATGGTAAGATTTTTTATTTTGCGTTCATTGTCCAGCAAAATTAGCACTTCGCTGATAAGCTGTCCTAGGTCTACCTTCTCCATTTGCCTCGTCAATTTGCCCGATTCGATGGAAGTCAGGCTCAACAAATCATTGATTAAATTTCTGAGTGTTTCAGCCTTGTCTCTTGATCTGTGCAAATAGGTCAATGCTCTTTCAATATCATCACTTACATAGCCTTTAATAATAATATCCAAATATCCTTCAATGGCACTGATCGGCGCTTTTAATTCATGAGCAACCACAGCGACTAATTTTTGAAATTCCGCCTTCATTCTTTCGAATTTTCGCTCTTCAGAGATATCCATCAACACCAAAACCAATCCGGATATTTCGCTATTTTTCTCTCTGATAGGCGCCAAGGTAACCGCGACAATTTTTTGCTCTTTTTGATCAAAAACAATTTCTCGATTTAACAACTTTTGTGGATAATTTTTTTGCCTCAGAATTTCAGCTATCCAGTTTTCCAATTCATCATTCTTCAATAATCCTTTGGCACCATTGCCAATGACCTTCGTTTCATTAATTCCCAACAGTTTGCAGGCAACTGAATTTATCAATAATAATTTTCCTTCATTGTCGGTAGCAATGAGTCCTTCACCCATGCAATTAATGATCGTTTTCAAGCGCGATTGTTCGGCAGCAAGTTTCGAACGATTTTCCTCTCGCTCTTGCAAAAGCTTGCGGCGCTCCAATCCTGTTCGCACTACTTTTCTGAGCTCTTCCGGCGTGAATGGCTTAGGCAAGTAATCATAGGCACCTTTTTTCAGTGTGTCAACAGCAGATTCAATAGTGGCAAAGCCAGTAATAATAATGACAATAATACTATCATCATAGTTATGGACAAAATCCAAAAATTCCGCACCAGCCATTTCCGGCATCATCAAATCCAGAAGAATCATGTCATATCGCTTGGCTTTTATTTTATTGAGACCAACTTTGCCATTCTCAGCGACATCGACATTCATACCATCTGCCATGAGAGTTAATTGGCATGCCATACGAATGACGTCATCATCATCGACAACGAGAATATTTTTTTCATCTGCCATAAAATTTATTAAACAGTTTAAAGATATTTACAAATCAGAAAATTCCAATTTAAGCTATTAGCGCTCTCAGCTTGGGTACAACTTCTTCGATCTTAATTGGTTTTTCCAAATAAGTCCAAGTTGGCAGCACTGTTTTTACCCGCGCTAAAATTTTCTCATATTTTTCCGATTTTGATTTTGAAATAAAAACCATTAGCGGGATCGTCAGGAATTCTTTTTCATTCATTATCATTTCAATAAAATGCAATCCAGTGCTGCCAACCGGAGTATTTATATCGACGAGAAGTGCCGAAGGTCTTTTTTCTTTTGCTTGTGCAATTCCTTCATCAGCATCATAACAAATATCAACTCGAAAGCCATGATTCATCAAATTGTTTTTAATAACCTCCACAAGCCGGTCATCTTCATCAACCAACAAAATAAGCTTGTCCTGGTTATCATAATTGTCAGCATTTTTTCCTGCGCCAGCTTGCCAATTTTGTTGAATGATAGCGCATTCAATTGCTTGTCTCAAATCATCAGGGCCAAAGGAATCAAGGTGATAATAATAAATAGCTTCATTTCTAATTTTTGTTTCCAGCTCCTTTGAATTTTCCTGGGTTTTGACAATTATTTTGGTAGTTGGATCAATGTTTTTCAAAATTTGGATAGTACGTTCGATGGGCATACCTTCGACTCTGGTATCCACCACCACTGTGTCAAAACGACCTTTTTGAAACCGATGTATCGCAGTTCCCAGATCATCCTCCACTGTCACCTCAATATTGGACGACGATAAGGCTTCAATAATTTTGGCTAAATTTTCTCCCCGGCTTTTATCAATGATTAACACCTGGCTGGCAACTGAAGCGACCATGGTTAAATATTGACTCCTGTTCCTGCATTCTAAATAAGTAATCGCCTTTCATAATACAAAACATATGCCAGGACAGCCCTGAGTTTTAGCCACTGTTTAGTCAGTTAATAATTAACGAGTTATAAAAAAATGAGCAGAATCAGCCAAAGGTTGTCATAAAATAAGGTGGGGAAAATCTCTACATTTATTTAAGATCTAAATTATATAATTGAAAATCAATAACTTGGAATTGGGGCAAAAAGTCACATTTTAGCAAATTAGCTTAATCCGATTATGCTGCGCCGAACACGTGCAC
>CAZNDR010000261.1:0-1327 GCA_964571835.1 uncultured Cytophagia bacterium
AGACAGGCCTCACACAATTCAAAAACCTGACACGCCTTTTCTACCCCATTGACAATAATAGAAATTTGGTGCTCACCGGGATAATGTTTTCGAGTCGACATATCGACCAGCGCATGTTTTCGCCGAAAAAAAGTCTTGCCCGGCTTATAATTGTTTTCAGTGATTTTGAAAATCTTTTTTGACAATTTGCCATTAGCCTTTTTGAAAAAGATGGCATATTCTAAACGAATTTTTTTGCTCTTTTGTTCATCTAAAATCAAGTCAAAGGAATAATTCAGTGTTTCTCCAATTGCTAATTTATTCTTTTCAAGCTTAAAATTCTCTACTTTTATGTGCACAGGATCACTAAAGCCAAATAGCAGCATGGCGCGCCGGTTGCCTGCTTTGAGTAACGTACGACAGGCATGTCTGACAATCCAATCAACCGCTTCAGATTCTCCGCTCCACTTTTCACAAATGTCCAGCACCAGTTGGGGATTATCTTTGGAAATGTCGTTCAAATTATTGGCCACACTGCGGCGGACATTTTCGGAAGGATCATTTTTTAATTTCTCTAAGATGGGAAATATAAGCCGGGGATCCTTTTTGAATTTGGGCAGCGCCATGGCCCAGGGAAGCCGGAGACGACAGCCTTCGCTGGCCAAACGTCTCACTTTTTCATCCTCATCATCAGCCCATTGCAGCATAAATTTCATCGTCCTTTCCGGATCTTTATCCAAAAAAGGACGAATGGCAAATTCGGACGAGGCAAACTTCGTAAAGTAACCGAGTGCTGGCAGCGACAGCTCCCACTGCTCCAGACCGTACAATTCGACATAATCAGGCAAGCACATTAACTCAAAACCTTTTACAGAAGGTGCTGCCTTTTTCAGGATCTCCAGCGCCTGAGCGAAACAGGCCGGCAGAATTTCATGTAGGCAGATGGTCGTTTGCCGCATCTTTTCTTTTAGTTCTAAAACATCCCAATTCTCATCGTAAATTAAATCATTGAATTTTTTCTTGTCAAAGGTTGGATAAAATTGGTGCATCGTGTTGGCAAGCTTTTTGATGGACGCTTTAGTAAAAAATATTTCTTTTAATTTTTCCGGCATTAAATTTCCTTCTCTTGACATTGTTCAGTCAAATTTATTGGTTTTCCACTGAGGGCACAACGATTTTTTTGCTTGCTTCCAAATTCTCCAGCAACTCCTTTTTGTTAAAAAAGGTTGATTTAAATTTTTCCGAGGAAAATAACTTCTCTGCTTGGTCGGAATAATGGGGAGATGCCGGATCATCGCTCTCGCCCCAGGGCAAAATGCTGAACGATTGGATTGGTTTGGTTAAAACC
>CAZNDR010000261.1:1337-6309 GCA_964571835.1 uncultured Cytophagia bacterium
ACCACCACCATGCAGCACGACTGACCGCTGTTCACATAAGTGATGCCGGTTTCTTTGTCCAATCTGCCGCCAGCCGCTCGCAAAACAGAGATGCCCTGTCCAAACGAGCCTCCGCTGATGGGCCAGCTTTTATCGTCTCGTTTCAGGCGGACAGTCTTGCCCCACGGCACGTGGTACGAGCCGAATCGATCGTTTAAATAAGCTATAGCTGCTCTCAGCGCTTCGAGCAATTTTTGTTGAACAACTCGGTTAGGCATTTTAATTGTCCCATCATCGTTGACAAGCTCATCTTCCGGCACCGGCCCGCATTCCAGACGCCAAAAACGAAACAGGGCGGCTGCTTGATTATCGGCATCGAGACGACCATTCCACTGCTTGATCAACGCAACCGCATCTTTCAGTTCTGCATTTGCGGCAGAGTCCGCTTCAAAAGCATTGACCAATGCCGCCTGCCAGACCTGATATCCGTCGACCGAGGTATCAAGCGCAATTTGTTTAGCCTGTTCCACTGTCATTTTATCTGCTGCGGCCAGCCATCGCAGCGCTGTCCGGCCGCGAGGATTGCTGCGGTCTTGGGGATCGTTGTAAAGGTATTGAGGATATTTATCAACGGTGAAGGGACTGTTGGGCATCATGGTGCCTGGCGAAATATTGCAGTTTTGCATAAAGCCACAATCGGGATTGACAATTTGCAGCAGATCGTCGAGGGGGTGAATTCCCAACCATTCGCTATTTTTGGTATTTCCCGGTACCGGATAATTCCAATCATAACCATTAGGGCGAATGGGCACACGGCCAGTGCGAGCATAATAGATGTCACCATCGACGCAAGCGAACATGATATTTTGTGGCATCATTTGGCACATGGCCAGCGCTTCTTTAAACTCAAGCAAATTTTTGGCTTGATTAATTCTAAGAAACTGCTCCGCCTGTCCGACTTCGTTTTCGTAAGCACATTTGATAGCAAAAGCCTTGTTGCCGCGTCGTTCGACAATCGGTCCATAATGAGAGCGTTCAACTTTTTTCTCGATCCTTTTCAATCCATCTTTTATCTTCACACGCATCACAATTTGTTCTTCGGCGATGTCTCGCCACTTGCCATCGTATTGATATTGCAAAGGATTATTTGGATTTATTTCCAGTTCATAAACATCGGCACAATCAGGACCGCCGGTGGTCGCAGCCCAGGAAATATATTGATTATGGCCCAGTCCAATAAACGGCGTGCCGACAACGCACATGCCGCAGGCATGCCAGGCGCCGGCATGAATGCGCGCTTCGTACCAATGACCTGTGGATTCAAAATTTAAATGTGGATCGATCAGCGCTATGGGGGCACCAATGGCCGTTCTTTTGCCGGAAACCACCCACTGGTTGGAATGGTGTGGTTCATCGATTTTTTTCAAGCCTCGAGACAAATCATCCATCGCTTGTCCCAAAGGCCAGCCCCAAATAAAGGTGCGTCCCCAAGCGACCGGATGCCAGGATTGAATGTCCGGCGCCCAGTCCGGAACTTTTTCCGGATGCTCTATCATGTATTGCTTAATGCCCGCCACGAAATATTCGATCAGTTCTTGAACATCTCTTGATAAGCTAAAAAATCTTTTTTGGCTGATTTGGGCATGCTGCCAGACTTTTTGAAGATAATCGGTTTCAAGGTAATCTTCTCCAAACGCCTCCGCTAATGTGCCTTCAGCATGACGATAGGATTTCAGCAATTGAATCAGTCGGTCTTCTGCTTGGGCATAACCTAAAGCGAAGGCAGCTTGCTTTTCTGAACTGGCGTAAATGTGAGCAACGCCCCAGCTATCGCGATAGATGGTGGTTGAGGTGGTTTTATGGCAGGCGAAAAGAAAAAGGGACATCAATAAAACAAATAAAAGGATAAATTGTCTTGAAGCGCGGTCTCTCTTTTTGATCATGATTTTCTCCGTTTTGATTGATTTAATAGATAATGTTGGCGTTAAATTTTCAAAAATAGCCGAAGTTTTAATCTTGGGCATCACTTCAACCGTACCCCTAACGTTAGGCCCTATGCCTTTACTCTGCTATTGCCCCTACCTTATGCTTTCAATGATTATTAAAAGGCATGACCACGACCGCCTGACAAATCTCCTCCGCCGTCACTGGCCAAACCAGCTTCTGCTCTTCATTTGCTGCTTCAACATAATACTCGAAATCTGCCTTAAGAAGCTGTTCTTTGGGAATTGCGACGTGATAAACACCTCGCGAGACGTGTTTTAGCTGAACCGCCCTAAAATTCTTTTCTCCCAAGAACCGCCAATGCAAGTCAGCCGATTTAATTGGACTTCGACTTAAAATACGTGCTGTGACCTTAAAATCTTCGTCAGGCTCGAGCAGCGATCTGTTAGTGGTCAAAATTATCTTTAATGGTCCGCCATATTCTTTGCTCAAGCGAGTTTCATTTGGTAATGGTTCTTCTGAAATAGCCGTTAGCAGAGAATCATGTTTGCCCAACACATTTAGCTTGCGCAAATTGTGCTGCTCTAAATTTGCAATGGTGCCCAGCTCGCCGGTAGAACTCACAGTTGCCAGCAAATAACTCATCATATCTTGCCAATGCTTTGTAGCTTGCAGGCGCAGCGGAAGCGCTTTATTTTTGACAAGGTTTTTTCGCTCACTTTTTTCAGTAACTTCATTCACTTGTTTGACGACTTTATCCAATTTGTCCAGCACATTTCCCAGAAGCAGAGTCGCACGTGTGTAACGGAACGAATTGAGCCAATAATCAAGCCTCTCTGTCTCGCCGCTTCCTTTTATTTTTGAGCCAATGCTCTCCAATTCTTGGATAAAATCAAACCTACTGTTAATCTCCTTTTTTGCATCTGAGTCGCTCACGCCATCACCCAATCCCAAACGAATGCCTCCGGGTCCTTTAATCCAATCGGAACTACGCAGTAGATTAGCACTGCGCCGGCTTTTGCCCGGCAGATAAAGAGGACCACCATCGAGGCGGGAAAAAATCGCTGCTATTTCTGGGGCATATTTTTTACCAAAATTTGCTGACGCCCAATCGAGATAAAAATCTGCTGTCGGCAAATCCCGCTCGCCCTCATTCAATGGGACATTACGCCATTCACCATGCTCCCAGCCTGCCTGTGCCAGTGCGGCCAGGTTGGGGCTTAAAATCTTAGTCCGCCAGTGAATACCCATTAGCCCGCTGCAACCATAGGTGAGCGCATCAACTGCGTCCTTGCGGGTGCGCCCCACCCACAATTGCGGCGAGATCAACGCAGGGTCATCTTCCAGCCAGGGGATAGCCCAGGTCGGCCGGCCATCGATGTTTTGAAAAGTCGGCTCTACTGGCGAAAAGCCAACTTCCCGGTTGATACAACTGAATGGAATTTCCTTGGATAACAGGTTGTCAAATTCGGCACGGTTGTTTGGTGGTCCCAGAACCCAGCCGCAGGTTGCTAAACGAAAATTTGTTTCGACTTCTTGCGCGGCTTCAGAAGCCAAGGACAAATCAGCTTCAGTCCGTTTCACTTCTTCCACTCGCGGCGTGTCCCAGGTCCAGCTTTCAGTCGTCCAGAGCCAATAATAATCCAGCGGATATGTTCTTTTTATCCGCTCAAATATGCCCTGGTACAATTTTTTGATAATTTTGTCATCGATTTTTTTGCCTGATTTTTCAATTTCTTTTTTTACGTTATCGGGGACAGTGAGCGGTGCTTCGGTGCCTAAACAGGTTTTTACCTTTAAATTTTTGGCCAGAGAAAAAACCTCGTGCAGCAGGCTGCCAACATCATTAAAAAGGCAAATATTTTCCGATTCGGTATGAGGCCAGGCGGAAATATTTTTCATATAGTCAGCGCCGAAATGGTCGCATTCAAAAAGCTGTGCCGCGCCGCAATGAAAGTCTGAAGTCTTGCAGGGAGCATACCCCCAGGTGCTGTCGCTGGTAAAAAAATGCATCGCTGGATAGCCGGTCTTCACCGTTCCGTCAGGATTGATATGATCCGTCAATCCGATCCAAACCAGCGGTTCGGCTTTATTGCCTTCGCCGTTGAAATTTTTTCGCTCAGGATAGTTGTGAAAGCCGATAAAATTTAGACGCATCTTGGGCAACTGGGCAATGACCGCTTTATAGTCGTCGAGATTCCACCAGTCAGGACCTTCGGGGAAATCGTGGAAAGGAAGAACGCCGCGCAAGACAAACAACGGTTCACCGCATTCGTTCACCTCGGGCAAATCAAGCTTAATTTTTTCATCAGGGATCACATCACCATGTAGATAAAAGCGGATGCCGAAATGCTCGATAAAACGATACGTACCATACAAGACACCGCTATCATCACCGCCTATAATAAAACAAAATTTTCGTCCCTGGCGACTTTTGAATTTTAAAAAATACTCCTGCTCGCCAAGCCCGCTGTATTGCGCTGAATCAAGTACCTCACCATCGGCAACCAACTGCTGACTTTTCGTCGCCACAAAAATGGAATTTTTTAGCGGCATCGCTTTGCTGTATTCAATAATTGGTAATAGTTGATCGGTTCGTTGGTAGAGATAACGTCGCAATTCTTTGGCGGCAAGTTTTTCCAGATTTGATGCGTTTTGAGAAATGATAATCAGCGGGCTCATGTTTTGTGAGCGGTGAAAAAATAGCATCGACACTATTAAAACCAAAATGCTTCGTCGCTTCAATTTCATAATTGATCCTCGGTCTGGTCTTGCTATTTTGATTCTTATCGGAAAGCTGGGCAATACAACAGAAGAGATCTGATTTTCAAATAAAGATAAAAATATTACTTAAAAAGTCAAGGTATTATTTAGTAAAATGCTATCGCAGGCGAAATTGTTTCTTCCCAGCATTTTTAGTAAATAAATCTTTCTCAGGCGGGGGAAAAAACATTATTCAAATGACAATCGCATGAATTACGGACTGAAATGGTGTCAGCACCATCAATTTCAGCTTAGCGTAAGAATACCAGATGCTGAAACTGTAAAT
>CAZNDR010000262.1:0-6281 GCA_964571835.1 uncultured Cytophagia bacterium
CATAATGAGACTATTGATGTAGTGCTGAAAGCATCGGCCAATTCTCTCCAGCAATTTTAAATCGTTCGTCATTTTGTAAATGGAGTACAGAGAGCGGAGCACAAATCCTGTGTGATAATTATCGATCCATTCAACGGCTGCGTCATGCGGACCAAAATAATAAAATGAACCATCCGCATTCTGATAAGAGGTCGAGTAATTCAGCGCTTTTGAAGCCTGTTCAATATACTCTGAATTTTTAAGTTCTGTTCCTATCCGCATGAGAAACTCAGCGACCAATAGGTTTGCATTGTGGATGTGATCGTTAGTGATCGGAGTATAGCTGAAACAAACACCATCTGCATCAATTTGGTGGCAATTTAAATCGGTGCTCAAAAAGTGACCAATGCTTCTGCAAACATCCAAATATTTCTTTGCGCCAGAAAATTTATAAAAGGCCCAAAATGCCTCTCCGATAATAGATGTCACAACGCCGGATGGCGTTCCTTTGGGAATGAATTTGCAAGATTGCCAGTTAAACGGATAGCCCCAGCAGGCGCCAGAATATCCTCTGGCAGTGTTCTTCTCCAACCAGACGAGGCATTCCTTGGATTTGGTCAGATATTTTTCGTCTTTGAAAGCTTGATAAAGATCTAAATACGCCTTTGCTAGAAGGCCCATTCCTTTGGCATTGATTTTCTTTTGCACTCCCAATGTTTTTCGACTCAGTTGTGGAAATGAATAAAAAAGTTCAAAAATTATCTCACGAATCAGCATAAAAAAAAAGTTGCTGTTTCCTAACTCTGTCAATTTAAGCACTGGAGACACTTCTTTTATATCATATGGATCATAGCCAGCCCAACCATTTTGATCAATCCACTGATCTAACTTAACTATGCTCTCTAGCAACTTCTTGTTCATTCAGACGACCTTGTTGACTCGATAGCCTCATATAAGCGAAACAATTCGCGACTTGCTATTTTCCAATGGTACTTGTTAATAACAGCCTTTCTGCCGCGCTGCCCCATATTTATTCTCAACTTTTTATTTTCAGCTAATTTTTTTATTGCGGTTGCTAATTCTCTCGCATTGCCAGATTCGAAAATTAAACCTGACTTTGTTTCAGTTATAATTCGATTTAATGGTCGGCAGTTACTCACGATGACAGGCTTGCCATAATACATATATTGGAATAATTTATGAGGAATGGTGTAATCCGTTTGACTATTTTTTAAATGGGGAACGATTCCAATATCGCATGTTGATAAATATGAAGGTAGCTTTTTATCCTGCTGCCAACCATGGAATATCACCTTACTAATATTTTTTTTCTGGACAATTTTTTTTAGCTTAGCTTCAGTACTGCCACTACCGATTAGATGCAAGGCGATATTGTCATTATTAGATTGAATAATTTTCATCGCCACAACGAGCGTCTCTAAACCGCGGTGGGCATCGAAACCGCCAACATAAATAAGCGAAATTTCATTGGGCTGCTTGCTTATCTCGGCGTTTATTTTGCCTGAATCAAATAATCCACTATTTAAATAATTAGGCACAACAAAAATTTTTTCCTCATTCAAGCCAAGATTGACGATTCGTTCCTTCATCTCTTCAATTACGGTGATCAACGCATCCGGCTTGCTTATTTGTTGTCTTTCATAATGATCCCATGATTTTAATGAAATAATCAACTTTCCTGCTATGGAATTGGCAAAGGCATAAACTTTTAGTCCGGCCGGCCAATTTTCGTGTAAATCCAAAATGTATGGAATATGAAACCTATCCTTAATTCGACTGCCGACTTCAGCTAAACGCAAGTCATGAACATGCACTACCTCTAATTTATATTTTTCTACAAAACGAAAAGCATGTTTTGACCAATAAGAAAAATAAAAAGGCAGGATAAGCGCCAATGGATTTAATTTCTTATGAAATTGTTTATATATTCTTAAACGATGAATAGTAATTCGATCAGTAAATTTTTCTAGCGGTGATTTTTTCCCAGCAAAGTCATAGCAAAGTAAATGGACATCGTTGCCGGCTTCTGCTAGGGTTCGCATCTCATTTTCAACTCGAATGTCAGGAGGAAACTCAGCGTCCAATAACATGCCAATTTTAACATTCATTGATTTCTCCAAAATCTATTACATAGGATGAAAAGAGTGTTGAAATGCCTTCGTTCAGAATTATGAGAAATTTTTTCCAATCCTCTTCAATGATGTGGCTGCTTAAAAGCATCATCAGAGATATTTATTTCAAGTGATTGGTTTTTATTTTCCTCCTGTTCTGCTGCAATGGTATTGAAAATTGCTGTAATTTTTTTTAGCTGCTCCGGTCGACTAAATTTTTTAATATTGGCTGATGTTATCGGTTTCCATTTACCCTGTTGCCAATTTTGAAATTGAGCCAGCAGAAATTCTTTAATTTTATCTGCATCCTGATAATCAAAGAATTTCCCGCAAGCGGTTTCTTCAAAAACATCTGCCGCGTCGCCGTTAACTGGCCCAATACCAAAGATAAATCTACCAGCGGCTAAATATTCAAACATTTTTCCCGGCACAATGCCTTTTTGAGTATTGGTGTTATTGATAATCAGTAACAACAAATGGGAGTTGACAATAGCTTTTATGGCCTGTTCATGTGGCACAAAACCAAAAAAAAACAAAAACTCTTCGATTTGGAAAGTACATATTTCTTTCTGAACCGCTTTGTCTACATGACCATAAAAACACAACTTAAATTTTTTCGCCTCGATTTTCTTCTCGTTTTTCAATGCAGCAATTGCCTGATACAACGCTGGTGTGTACCGATTGTATGGCAAGTTTCCGAGGTAGGTGATTATGAATTCATTCTTGGGCGGTCCAGATTTTTTCTTTGGATAGACATCAGGATCGAAGCCATTATAAATGATGTGCGTTTTTTTAAAGTCAATATTTTTATGATGCTCAATAATTTGATCCCGGCAACGGGGACCGACCACGGTAATAGCGTCAGCACGGCGTAACACCTTTCCTTCGAGATAACGATCTATTGATCGAGTCAGCGGATTTCTGTTAATGTCGCTGTAATAATCGATATTGATCCACGGGTCTCGGAAATCTGCCACAAAAGGCAGGCCAGTTTTTTGAGCAATGGTACTGGCAATCAGGTGAACCGTGTGCGGCGGACCAGAGGATAAAATAAGTTTAATGCTTGGATCTTTTTTTATTATTTTGATGCCAGCTTTTACGCCCACCGCATACCAACCGATTCTACCATCAGGAACAAATAAATTGAGGCGAATGGTATTGGCAATTTTTTCTTTCCAGGAAGCTTTGGCATGCGAGGCCAGCACTGCCAAAGGAATTTTCTCACCCTTCTTTTTGCCGATAAATTTACGATACCATTGATACGGTTCAAAAAATTCAGTTCGGACAATTTTTGTTAGTGGTGGAATTCTCTCAATCAATTGAGGATCAACAGTCGTATAATCGCCATTTTTCACAGTCAAAACCACGGCTTGCCAGTCACTTTTTGCCAGGTGCTGAATAATGCCAATGATGCGCTGCACCGACGGGCCACCAGCTGGAGGAAAATAATAGGTAATGAATAAAAATTTTTTCATCGATATCTGTCAATTCAATCGCGATGCTACATTTTATTAATTGCTTTTATTAAGCAAAAAATGATTCAATCTCCGACACGAATCGATGCCAGGAAAATTGTTGTTTGTATGATTTTATATTTTCAGCAAAATGAATTGTTTCATTTGCTTTATAAAAATTCACAATCGCCGTTGCCAACTTTTCCGAATTTTCCGGAGGAACCGTGAAGCCCGTTTTCCCTTCCTCGACGACTTCACAGAGCCCGCCTACCCTCGTTGTAATGACCGGTTTGTTGTAATGGTAGGCAATTTGAATAATGCCGCTTTGGGTGGCAGTAATGTATGGCAGCACTACCACATCGGCCGCAGAAAAGAACAGCCCCACTTTTTCATTGGGAATATAATCATCAAAAATGGCAACCGCCTTTTCGATAGTTAATTTTTTAATTAGCGAGGTGTAATTTTCTTTGTTATCATAAAATTCTCCGGCGACCAGCAGCTTGACCGGCAGCGCTTTTAATACCTGCGGCATCGCTTCAAGCAAAATTTGCAGCCCCTTGTATTGACGCACATAACCAAAAAACAAGATGACCTTATCATCAATTGAGAGCCGAAATTCCTGCCTGGCTTGTTGCTGGGTATATTTGTCTTGAAAATATTCATAAACCGGATGCGGCGCTTCATGATATTTTGCCTGCGGGCGATAAGATAATAATGCCTCCTTCACAATCTTGGACATAACAATAAAATAGTGCACGTTCCACAAACCGATTCGCGTCAGCAACCGATCTTCGGGACGACTTTCATGAGGAACAATGTTATCGCAAATGTACATGATTTTTGCATTTGTAAACAGCCGCGTCAGAAATGATACTGCGGCATAGCAGGGAGCAAAAAATGGCATCCAATATTTGAAAATGATTAGCTGCGGCTGGTATTGGTAAATTCTTAAAAATGTCTTCAGCCAACTCATCGGCCCAATGGAATCCAAAATTGCTTCACTGGGAAGCGGCTCAATTTCCTGGCTTTTATCTTGTTGAGTTTTCCCCGGAAAAAAAATTGACGGATATTGTCTCTTAAAGGAAATAATTTTAACCTTGTGACCATGCTCAAGCAAAGTCTTATATAAAAGAGCCATAAAATGAGCAATTCCGCCGCGCATCGGATAAGCCGTACCAATAATAATAATCCGTTGTTTAGTCATCTAACAAGTTCTCACAAATTTCCAACACCGTGTCCACATAGATAAACTTCATCGAATCATGAGGGCAGACAGGCGAAAAGTAACAATCGCAGCTGACAGCAGGTTCAATAATTTTACCGAGACCATAAAGCTCAAATTCATTTCTATTAAAAATATTGTTGAAGAGGACTAATTTTTTTTCCAAGCCGATAGCGATATGCAGGGCCATAGTTACGGCTGTCACCATCAAATCGATTTGATCAACCAGATTGATAAATTTCGTCAATGGGAAAAATCCAGGATAAGTTGCTCCGCTTTGATCAGCGATTCGGCGATTTTTTTCATGCTCTTCTGGACCGCCCAAAATGAGCACACCTTTTCCACAGGCTCTTAATTTATTAGCCAGCTCAATCCAGTTTTCTTCGGGCCAAAGACGGGAAACCCATCTGCCACCGCAGCCGGTATTCAGCCCGATTAACGGACGCTGCTCCGGCAAGTCCCATTTGATGTTTTCATGGGCAAAATTGTTTAAAATATATTTTTCACCCTGAAAAGCAAAACCGCACAGTTCGAATATTTCTTGTGGATAGCTTTTGCGGTTGGCTTTATTCAGAGAATCAAAAAGGCCAGTATAAAATTTTTCTTCAGCCTTCCGGTCTGCTGGGCAGCATCGATTCCACTCATCAAGCAGAAATCCTTTTTTTTGTCGGGCAGAAATCTGATTTGTCAAGGCGCACGCTTCAGCATCCTTATCCAAATTGAGTAGTAAATCAAATTGAGCGGCTTGGAGATAAGTTATATTTTTGAGATCAAAAAAGCAGACCTTATCCACCCACGTGTCTGGAACCAACTCTGGCGACAAGGTCAACCAGGTTATAAAAGAATTGGGATACTGCTGTTTCAGTTTTCTTAGCAGCGGCGTAGTTCGAATAACATCGCCAGCAGCACCGAGCTTGATTATTAAAATCCTTTCTTTAATCGCTTCATAATGGCTACAATTTTGGCATTCAACTTTTTCTTTTTTATGATAAAGGCATGGGACATCGCCTTTGAAATAGCGGCAATCACTGTTTATTGTCACAACAAAATCCCTTCTCTCTCTACATTTCGTTGATACGGTAGAACCAAATCTTTTGGGGAATTCCCATCATTTTTTGATCTAATAACACTTCTCAAAATCTCTTCGGTTTGTAATTTGATTTCACTTAGCGTATCTAAAAGTTTTCCTTTAAATCTATTTTTATCGCTTGAGCGACAAGAATTTAAAACTCCAATCTGAATATTTTTTTGCCTCGCCACTAACGCGAGCTCATTAAAAAATAATTTCAGCGGTAAGGGAATTGGTGTGAACTTTTTTTCGGGCAGTAATTAATAAATTTGTTTCTTTATTGTTCCTTTTTTCCATTCATTTAATGTTATCATCAATTACTCATTTTAAAAACGATATGAAGGTTCTAAAATTGTCTCGAGTAAAAATTCATGCTACGAATCAAAGTTGATCCACATAAGAACTCTATAGTAATATGAATGGCC
>CAZNDR010000263.1:0-6272 GCA_964571835.1 uncultured Cytophagia bacterium
ATATTACAAGTATTTTTGAAATAATTCATGAGCATTTAGATACCCTCAGTTTTGTTCTGAATAGTTAATGTTACTTTCATCTTATCTTTCAAATCCGGACAATCATAAGCATCACCTCCTTGTAAGTCTGAATTGTTGTTGGGTTGGAGGAACATGTAAATACTCATCCAGAAATTGATTATGCTTCTCCAATATATGCAAACAGAGCAAACTTATGCTTCGTTGATAGTAAAAAAATCAGATCAATTTAAATATAAAATGTCGCCCTTATTATTTGAACTCATGAATAAAAAAAGCCTGCACTTCTCCCTCTAAAATAATCCAGAGTCAAAGTTTTGCAGGCTTATAACCATTCCGCAACCAAAGATTTTCCTTCAAGCCTTTATCCGAACCAGCATTCGGTACCACAGCATCAGAAATCCTTCGGCTCCGTCATTAATTTTTTACATCAGCAAAAAAAAATTTTAAATCAAAGAACAGCTTTTAAATAAACAGATAGGCATAAAATACATTTCTTTTAACCAAAAATTTTAGCAATTGAAATGTAGAAAAAAAAAACCATTATTGTCAAGTTGTTTTTTTGTATTTTTAGAATGTATTGGGAACAAAACCGGCGAGAACAGCAAAGGATAGTTTTAACCAAAACGACGAGTTACTCGGCTTATCTATTTTTGATTGTAATTTTATCTTTACCAATAATCTGAAAAAAGGTAAACAAAAATTGTAAGCTATTTTTCTTAATGCAATTTATATTATTTCCTCTTAAACACCCTGACATAATCAACCACCATTTTCTGGGGAAAAATTGTGGAGTTATCAGGATTGCCAGGCCAGTTTCCGCCAACCGCAACGTTCAGCAGCAGGTAAAAATATTCATCAAACGGCGCCGGGTATTCAGCCTGGCTGGAGTACCACTGGGTCTGACTTTGATAAAAAATATCATCCACGTACCAGCGGAACTGAGTGGTATCCCACTCGATGGAGAACAGGTGAAAATCTCCTGAGAAATTACCCTGAGGTAAGCTATAGGATTTTCCTGTATGAACATTATTGGGCCACTCGCCGCCATAATGGAGTGTGCCATAGACTTTTGCTGGGTCATGACCTAGCAATTCCATAATATCGATCTCGCCGCTAGCAGCCCAGCCGCCGTATTTGCTTTCTGATGGCATCATCCAGATAGCAGGCCAGAGACCCTGGCCAAAGGGCAATTTTGCCCTAATATCAAACCGACCGTATTTCCAGTCACCTTTGCGCAGCGTCCGCAAACGAGCTGAGGTGTAGTCGCGTGTTCCCTCAGGACCGGTGTAGTGTTCTTTCAGAGCGGCAATAACCAGACAGCCATTTTCGAGATAAGAATTTTCTGGACGACTGGTATAATATTGCAATTCATTATTGCCGCCGCCCTGGGCGTTGACTTCGTGGCTCCATTTATTCAGATCAATGATTGTTCCATTAAATTCGTCATGCCAGACCAATTCCCAACCTTCGGGCGTCGGGATTGCGCAGTTTTCATTTTCTACTGGATTTTTTTTCTTACAATTAGCGACTGCGCACAACAGCATACCGATCACCAATGCGGCAATAAGAGGTTTGTCTCTCATCACAATATCCTTTCTATAAAGGCTTAAAAATAAAACTACGGACCCGAAAACGCAGATGCAGCAACTTTTGTTCTTGAGCTAATCTGCCTTATTGTTGAAATATTGAAAATCAAGTTTCATTTGTTTGATCAGGAAATAGATAGTAGGAAATAATTTCTCTATTCAGTTTTAGTAAGTTAAGCCAAAGCCATATTCAAACAGTGGCTGATAATTTGCATCACCATAATTGATGGGAATTTGCGCCATAGATCGAGGCCAGGAAAACGACAGTTTGCCTGTAGGCGCGTAATCGCCAAACAGCACATCAGCAATGCCCAAACCTTCAGTGCCGGGCAGCCAGGCGGCAATTAGCGCCTCACAATCATTTAATATTGAATCGACTATCATCGGCCTGCCTGAAATTAAAATTACGACAATCGGGATGTTAAGGTTTTTTAGTCTCTTGATAACAGCAACATCTTCCGCCGCTAAACTTAAATCTGAACTATCACCCTGTCCCTCAGCGTATGGTGCCTCGCCAATACAAACAATAGCAATCTCAGATCCGGATGCATTAGAACCGTCCTGGGAGAAGCTTACGGTCGTTTTAGGCGAAACGCTAGCGCGAATCGCTTCAAGGATGGTCGTGCCGATGGTAATATCGCCCCGATGACCCTGCCAGGTAATTGACCAGCCACCGCATTGGCTGCCCAGATCATCGGCATTTTTTCCTGCCACGTGAATATGATTAGCGGTTTTGGCTAATGGCAAAATATTACCTTCATTTTTCAGTAATACCAACGATTGCCTGACGCATTGGCGGGCTGTTTGTCGATGCTTTTCAGAGCCAATGGTTTTGGTGAACTGACGGTTTGTGTAAGGATGTTCAAATAATCCCATTTCAAATTTTATTTTTAGGATACGCCGAACTGCCTCATCAATTCTGGTCACGGGCACTTTGCTCTGTTCAACCAAATGAGTGAGCTTCAGGATAAATTCTTCGTATTTATCCGGCACCATGATCATATCTAAGCCTGCATTGATGGCTTGCTCGATATCGCTAGCATAATCACCGGGGAGTTGATCGATAGCTGACCAATCAGATACGAGAATGCCATCGAATCCCAGCTCGTTTCTCAAAACTGTGGTGAGTAAATATTGGTTGCCGTGATTCTTTTGACCGTGCCAGCTATTATAAGCTGCCATGACTGAGCCGACGCCAGCTTCAATCGCTGATATATAACCCTGCAAATGCAATTCTCTCAGTGTTGCCTCATCGAGATTAATGTCGCCCTGGTCTTTGCCATCGATCGCGCCACCATCGCCAAGATAATGTTTGGCGCAAGCAAGAATCGAGGCTTCATCATTCAGCCTGAATCCCTGAAAGCCTCGTACCGCTGCGGCGGCCATTTCTTTCACCAGCTCGGGCGTCTCTGCAAAACCTTCATAAGTTCTGCCCCAACGCTCATCGCGGGGAACTGTCACACAGGGCGCAAAAGTCCAATCAATACCGGTACCAGCAACTTCTTCAGCCGTTGCACGGGCAGCTCTTTCTACCAATTCTGCATCTCTCATGCAGCCCAGCCCAATATTGTGAGGAAAAATGACCGCACCATAAACATTATTGTGACCATGTACCGCATCAATGCCATAAATCAAGGGGATGCCTAGCCGATTTTTTAAAGCGATAGATTGAAATTCATCGTACATATTAGCCCAACCGTCGGCAGTATTATCAGCCGGCGCTGAACCGCCGCCGCTTAACAGCGATCCCAGAGCATATTTTTGAATGTCTCTGATGTCCTTTAATTGACCACGATCGACCTGTGTCATTTGCCCGACTTTTTCGCTCAGTGTCATTCGAGCTAACAGATCCTCTACTCTCTCATCGATGGCTATATTCGGATTTTTATATGGCTCTGCTAAAAGGGAATCAGTTGGAGACTTTGGCTTGGCGCAGCCTTCAGAGAAAATGATAGCGCAAAGTAAAAAAAAATTAAGAATTGAATTAAGCATATTGTTCGATTTCCTTGTGTTTTAATCTGTCATTATAAAAATAAAAATTGATTATGAGAGACAAAGGGTAAATTGCTCAGACAAATTACCTCAATAAAATCATCCTTTGAGAATTGGCACTGCTTTGAGCCCCGGCCAAAAAATTTATTTGATAAAAATAAATCCCAGATGGCAACTCTGGGGTCCAATGAATCTGATGGTAGCCGCCTGGTTCTGCTTTATTTACCAACTCAGCCATTTTCTGACCTTGTAAATTATAAATATTTAAATTTACATATCCAGACGCCGGTAAAAAATAGCCAATGGCCGTTGAGGCATTAAATGGATTGGGATAATTTTGATAAAGTTGAAAATGGCTGGGGAGAACTTCAGCTTTTTTATCAATCTGACTGACACTAATCTGCTCAACAATGATGCCATTCAGCAGCGAAAAATTCCAGCGATTGGTGAAATGAATGTCGATTCTTCCATCATCAATTTCCACTTCATCTACCATAATTTGATAGG
Source organism: uncultured Cytophagia bacterium (assembly GCA_964571835.1). Taxonomy (GTDB): domain Bacteria; phylum Zhuqueibacterota; class Zhuqueibacteria; order Thermofontimicrobiales; family Thermofontimicrobiaceae; genus CAZNDR01. The sequence goes on from CAZNDR010000263.1 coordinate 4,107, forward strand.
CAGCGTGTGCGCCGACAAACTGGACTAAATCCAATTCGCTGGCAATCTGATGCCCTTCAACCTGAATATCAAATATTCTCAAGCCAGGTTCGATGAATTTATTTTCCGCCAGTAACAGCGTAATTCTGTACACACCGTTAGGAGCGCGAACTTTGTATTCCACTATCTCTTGTAATTCGCTCCAATAGACTGTATCATCATCAGCTCCGATGATATCGATGGAAGAGGGCCAGGTGTTGATGTAACCATCCTGATGGCCGTATTCTAACTCTGGGCTCCAGAGCTGATCGGCGAGATAATCACGGTAAGCTTGGCCGCCGACATTAATTTTTAGCGGAAATTTCAAAGGCATAGCATAATTTAATGGCATATTTTGGCCAAACATCATATTGTGAGCGGCAGAGTTATCTTTGACGCCTAACACGATCAGATTATTACTATTCTGAGGATTCAGCTCAGAGACAGCCAATTCCACGGTACGCTGGTCAGGTAAAAGTTTTGCCTCTGAAACAGTGGCAGAGGTGATAATATAGTTTGACATTTTCTGCGCGCTAATCGGTTCAACATCCTCTGAAAAACCAATTTCTACCGCATTGTCCAATACCCGGTTCCACAAAACAGCCGGCGGCGATTGATCGACATAACCCAGCGGCGTCGATTTCGTCAAACACAAGATCATGATCCCATCTTTAAAGACTATATTTTCTGGCATAAAATCGACTAAGTTACCGCCAAAGGTATGGGTTGCTTTTTCCCAACGATCTTGATCCCAGCCATTCAACTCGTCCTTCCACTGCAAAGTGAAATTATTATCGGTGCCGCAGTCACCCGAACCTGGCGTATAAGCGGCATAGCTGATCCAATCGTAATAAGCGAACAACGGCAACACTCGATCGTCAAAGTTTCCTACCCATGGTTCCCAATCGGAAATCCACAAATTCATCATGATTTTTTGAGCATAGTCAAACTCGGCAATATGCGCTTGAGTCTGTCGATAGACTTCCATGCCATCAATGAACCAGGCAATATAAGTTGGCGTCCATTCAAAAGCATAATCATGAAAATTTTCATGGGTATTAAAAGCAACGTACTGGTGGCTATTATGGATTTTTTGTCCTGGACCAATTGAAGTTACCAATACATCGTGATCGTATCGTCCTAAAATTTCGAAATCAATTTCATTCCATTCGCGCGAGGTGGTGATTTCATGATAAGTAAAAAATGATGAGACTATGCCGCCAGCTTGAGGCGGTTTGTAGCGAGCCTCAAATCTGCCATAAAGGAATGCCTCCTTGGTTCGATATTCAGCTCCTTTATAATCTTTGCCAAAACAGATACCCGCAACCATTACCCATAGCATAAGAATTGCGAACCATACTTTCCTCATAAGTGACTCCACCATTAAATTGAATAAATCTATCTTTCGAGTAGAAAATTCATGTCTACTGATTGATTTGTTAGTGCATCTTCCGCCCGTAATTTAATGAATAATCAGTCGTCAACAAGGGAAAACTGGGAACTATTAGCGGATAAGGCACATTGTTTTGCAGCGCAAACATATTAATTCGTGTGGTGGGGATTTTTTCCCACTCATCAGTATCTATCTCGATTCTATCGCTGTATTTGCTCTGTAAACTATCCACATAAGGATTGAGATAAGTATTGATGACCTTGAGATAATCATCTTCTTTTACTTGCTGCGACTGCAAAAACGAATTTTTTTGAAACAATGCCAGCAGGTGGTCTCGCCACATATTGGTATTGCGTTTGACAGCGTCAACTTTATCATAGCCCTGTCGATAAGCTTCGTGAGTGAGATATTTATCCCGAATCAAATCCACCATAGCCAATTTGAGCTGCTCTGGAAATTCATTTTTGCTGATCTTTCGCTGGCGGAAGACCAACGGATGAATATTGATTTCCTTCAAAAAATCCCGCACTGTCCAGGTTTGATTGTCTATTTTCAATAATGAGAAATCGATAATTTCATCTAAATGCCACTCTTCAGGCGAAGCGGAAAGCTCATTTTCCCAAAATTTCTGCTTAAACGCCTCGCGCTTATCATCGAGCGATTTCAAATAAAAGGGCGCCACGATGGTGGCTAATTTTAGAAATGTGTCTCGCGAAAAATTGACCTTTTTCCCTTTCATCACCTCAGCGATATAT
>CAZNDR010000264.1:0-6263 GCA_964571835.1 uncultured Cytophagia bacterium
GGTGTACCTTTATGCATCAAAAAGGGATAAGCCTTTTTCATTCGGTTTTTTTTTGTTATAAAATTTTAGAGGAGTTATTCATGAGTAAGTTTATTATTTTCATTTCACTGTTACTGATTTTAATGTTAGCTGCTCAACAGGTTTTGGCAGTGAGTGAAGCTGCGGTGCTGTTCCTGATGATATCACCCGGAGCACGAGCCGCAGGCATGGGGGAGTCGTTTGTCGGAGTTGCTGACGATGTTTCTGCTGTCTATTGGAATCCAGCGGGATTAGCCTATCAAAATAATCGAGAAATTACCTTTATGCACGTAAATTGGTTGTCTGGATTGACCGATGATTTATTTTATGAATTTCTTGCCTACCGCATGAGCATTGAAGGAGTCGGAACGATAGGCTTCAATGTCGTTTATCTTGACCTTGGCGAACAGCAAGGAATGGATGAACAAGGGAATGAGACTATAAAATTCAGCAGTAATGAATATGCCATTTCAGCCAGTTACGGTGCGACTGTAACTGACAATTTAGCCATGGGCGTATCATTGCGATATATAAGAAGTAACCTGTCGAAAACTGGTGCTGGAGCAGAAAAAGGAAGTGGCCAGGCCAGTGCTTTTGCTTTTGATCTTGGTTTGTTGTACAGATTTCCATTTCTCCGAGAAAAATTAACTTGGGGAATGAATATTTCCAACATGGGGCCTAAAATTGCTTATATTGATGCGGCTCAGGCGGATCCTTTGCCAACCAATCTTAAAGCCGGCTTTGCTTTGAGGCTTATCAATCAAAAATATAATAAACTTACCTTTGCCGCAGATATCAATAAACTATTAGTTACTCCCCATGGCGATAAACCAGCGGATCCATTTTACCAGGCAATCATTACCTCATGGTACGATGACCAGCCATTCCAAAGAGAGTTGGACAAAATTACCAGAAGTGTCGGCATGGAATACGTGTACAACAATCTGATTGGACTGCGCTCCGGTTATTATTATGATAAAGAAGGAAAAGTAAAATATTTGACCTTTGGCGCTGGCATTCGCTACTATCTTTACAGCTTCGATTTTGGTTACGTATCGGCTGCAGAGGGACATCCGCTTGCTAATACCATGAGATTTTCATTGAGCTTTGGCTTTTAGTTTTTTTAATGGCTAAATTTGTAGATTATAGAGTCAATAAATAAGCTGGCAGAAATCCTCTTCTGGCTTAATCTATAAAAATTTCAAAACAACTTTGCTCCTTTGCTTTTTTCGTTTTTTAATTCCACAAAACCGCAAGCGAACTCCACTTGCGGTTTTTATTAATTCACCCTTAGCTATAAATGCGCCATGCACCACTACCGATATTTTTTTTTCAGCCTCATGGCTACTTTATTATTTTATCCACTATGGACAAAAGCCAAAACGCAATTTCCGATTTACCGATCATGCAGTTCATCAACCCGCTTTGTTCAGCCAAATAAGTTAGATCACAATGATCTCACCAAACCAGCAGCAATAAGCCAGTTTGCTTTTTCTGTCGAGCTGCCAGAGACGCTGAAAGTAATAGCGATTCGCATTCAGTTTCAGCGTGATAATGATAGAGGTACAACTGGTACTGGCTGGTTTGATCTAACTGATACGGATTCAGCGATGATTAATCCGCCGCCTCATGACTATGGGTATTTTGCCAATCAGCTAAAGGCGATGAAAGATTATTTTCAAAAGGTCTCTCATGGTAATTTAATTTTAGACATTACTGATAAAAAGGGCAATTTTTCTGTTTATCCGCAGCAGCCAGACAGCGTCTGGACACTTTCCCAACCGATGTCCCATTACAATCCCAATACCAGCGAAGAGGAGCTCGATCTGAGATTGGCAGAATTATTCCGAGAGGCCATTCAAATTGCTGACCAAAGCAGCTCAATTAATTTTGCTGAATTTGATGTGTACATCGTTTTTCATGCTGGCGTGGGCTCTGAATTTTCTCAAGATTTTGATACCACGCCCCATGACATCCCATCAGTATTTTTAAGCCAAAATGATTTAAAAAACGCTTTTGGCAACAGCGATCCAGATTACCAGGGAATAGCTGTTAATGAGGGTAATTTTTTTGTTCCCGAGGGTATAATTCTGCCTGAAACAGAGAATCAGAGCGGCAACGAATTTGGCGTGTTAGGCACAGCAGTTTTTATGCTTGGTCATCAGTTAGGATTGCCTAACCTGTTTGACACCGACAGCGGACATCCGGGGATCGGTCGCTTTGGGATTATGGATCAAGGTTCGGGCAGTTTTTCTGGATTGATCCCGGTTCAGCCCTGCGCCTGGAGCAAAATTTTTTTAGGCTGGGAAAAGCCCATTATGGTGACTGCTGGTGAGCGCCTTCCTGTGGCTGCCAGCTTGGCAAGCCATCCCAATAAAATTTACAAAATCCCCATTAATGCCAAAGAATATTATTTGATCGAAAACCGAAATCGAACCGTGCTCAAAAACCGGGAAGTCGCTATCGGTCGTGATGCCAATGGCAGCAGAATTGAGTTTACTGATGATGGCGAATTGATCCTTGCACCGGGTCAATCAAAAATCGGTGTAATTGTTGAGATTGATGAATATGATTTTGGCTTGCCTGGCTCTGGCATTTTGATCTGGCATATTGACGAAAACGTAATTGAAGCGCATTATTTGGAAAATCGGGTAAACGCCGACATGAATCATCGCGGCGTTGATTTGGTCGAAGCTGATGGCGCTCAGGATATTGGCTATTTTTTCAATTTTTTTGGCATTACTGGATATGAAGCAGGAAGCGCTTATGATATGTGGTGGGATGAGAATGAAGATTTTAAATATGCCAATTCTTCGGAGACAGTATCATTTACACCTAGCACCATGCCAGCTTCTCTTTCGCATAGCGGCGCAAACACTGGAATTTACGTTACCAACTTTAGCCAGCCTGATTCAGTAATGTATTTTACGCTGGAAGTTAAAAACTATCAAACTGGCTTTCCAGTTTTTCTGGGACAGCATTCTGGATCGAGCCCCGTGGTTTGTGGTGACCTGAATGGCGACGGTCAGCGCGAGTTAGTAGCATCGACTGAAGCGGGAAAGATACTCGCCTGGAAAGCGAACGGCGAGAAATACTTTTCTAATCAAGACCAGACATTTCGCATTGATTTCAAGGGTGATACTACTTTTATGCCGTTGGCGGTTTTTGCCCAAATCGAAAATGACCGGTTTACCCTGCCGCCTTCATTGGCAGATTTAACCGGGGACGGAAAATTAGAAGTTATCACCGCATCGGACAACGGTCGCTTGCTGATCTGGAAAGCCGACGACGACGATCAAAATGGCTATGCTGATTTGTTGTCTGAATTGAATTTGTTGCAAGCCAAGTTCAGCACTGTTCCCGTAATCGGCAACTTTATGAAGGATCAACCCAATAAACAAATTGCCATAGGCGCCAAAAGCGGACAATTATTTATTTTGAGCGAAAGCAGCGGACATGGCTGGAGTGAAGCGACAATTAAAATTTTCACTTTTCCTTTCTCTATTTGTGGTCTTGTGGGCTACGGTGATATCATGTCGAAGGGATTAATTGTTGCCGCTGATGATGGCACTGTCCTTTATCTTGAAGAATGCGAAAAAGAAAAGTGGAAGCGAAATTTTTCTGCCTCAAATCGATTTTGCTATCCCGTGGTTGCTGATTTAAATAGAGATGAAAATTTGGAAATCGTGTTAACCTCGGCGGCAGGGAATGTGTTTATTTTGGATAAAAACGGCGACAAGCTGGAAGGCTTTCAAGCCATTTCGCTTGGCATTCAGCTATCCCATCCGGCCATTGCTGATATTGATGCTAATGGCTATTCTGATATTGTCCTTGTTGGGCGCGGCAAAATTTTTGCCTTTAATTACCAAGGAACTTTGCTGACGAATTTTCCCATGCTCTTTGAGCAAGGCGAAGATACTGTTCGCTATCCAGATCCAGTCATTGCTGATATTGATAATGATGGTTTTCCAGAAATTTTTGTTAGCTCAAAAGAAAACAAGCTACTGGCTTTTGATCGATTGGGCAAAAAAAATAACGGTTTCCCGCTGTCAGTTTCTGGTTCCCCCGTAGTGAATCTCGGCATAACTGATTTATCGGGCAGCGGTAAATTCAATTTATTTGCCCGGTCGGCAGATGATTATGGCTATAATTGGCAGTTGGACTTTGCTTATTCCAATGAGCAGGTTTACTGGGGTGAATATTTGCTCAATGCCCAACATAATGCAATTTATTTAAAAGAAAATGCCAAGCCAGCCAAGCAAGGTGATTTAATGCCGGTAAGGTCAGTCTATAATTATCCCAATCCTACTGAAGGCAATTCAACAACGATCCGCTATTTTTTGAGAGATCAAGCACAGGTCACTATAAAAATTTATGATATGGCCGGCGAGCTGGTAGATGAACTGAAGGGCACTGGCAGCGCCGAAATCGATAACGAAGTAATGTGGAATATCAGTAAGGTACAAAGTGGCGTTTACCTGGCGCAGGTCAAAGCGGTGGCAAAAGATGAAACAAATAGTGTCATCATCAAAATTGCTGTGATAAAATAGCCAATGCCAATAGAATTTTCTGCTGTCATTTTAAAAGCAATTCATTTACAAAAAGGATGATGACAAAGAGGCGCAGAAATTGGTGATAGCTTTCCTTCGTCTAATCGTGGTGGCTTGATGGATTGGTGAATCTTTTGATTTGGATTATCCAGTTCAGCAAGCTGATGAACAGAGGCGAATAGGCTCAAGGCGATGAATTAGAAAAATTTCAATTAAGGTTTCAATTTGAGAAAAATAACCATCATAACCATTATTTTTATTGGCCAATTTTTGTGGGCGCCGAATTTGCCAGCTCAGTTAGTGGAATACAACCATCCAGAATTAGATTGGTATACCATCGACACGGAGCATTTTCAGGTTCACTATCACGACGGCGCCGAACGAACCGCTCGGCTAACCGCTAAAATTGCTGAAGAAATTTATGAGCCAGTGGCTGAACTTTACCAATACCGGCCGGATGGGAAAATTCATTTTATTATTCGTGATCACGATGATTTTTCTAATGGCGTCACTTATTATTATGACAACAAGGTGGAAATCTGGGCCTCGCCGATGGATTTCGTGCTGCGGGGTAACCACAATTGGCTCCGCAATGTCATTACTCATGAATATGTTCACATGATCTCATTGGGTGCAGCGAGAAAAATCACGAGGAAAATTCCTGCTTTTTACCTGCAGTACATGGGGTATGAGCCAGAAAAAAATCCTTACGTGCTGTATGGCTTTCCTAACAAAATTGTTTCCTACCCGTTAGCCATGTCCATTATGCCCAATTGGCTGGCTGAAGGGGTGGCGCAGTATCAGCTTCCGCCACTCAATTATGATAACTGGGATACCCATCGCGACATGATCTTGCGCACGGCCGTACTTGAAGAGGAGATGCTCTCTTTCAAAGAAATGGGTGTTTTTGGAAAAACAAGTCTGGGGAACGAAAAACTTTACAACCACGGTTTTGCCTTAGTGCAATATATTGCCAACAGCTATGGCTTGACTGCCGTGAGTCAGCTATTTCGGGAAATGAGCCAGCCCTGGCACATCACTATTAACGGTGCATTGAAAAAAGTTATCGGGGTAGATGAAAAAGAGCTTTATACCAAGTGGAAAAAATACCTAATTGAGATGTATCAATACCGTGTAAAGACAATTAAAACCAATTTGCAGAGTGGAGAAATAATCGAAAGCAAAGGTTTCGCCAATCTGTTTCCTGTTTGGTCGCCTGACGGAAAAAAATTTGCTTTTGTTTCGAACCGCGGCTTTGATTATTTATCACTTTCCTCTTTATTGGTTCACGATAGTGAAAGCGGCCAAACGAAGTTGGTAAAAGGAGGCATAAATTCCAATGTTTGCTGGCACCCGGACAATGAAAAAATTTATTATATCAAACGCTCAAAACCCAATAAAAACGGTTCTCATTATAATGATATTTATGTATATGATTTGCTGAAGAAAAAAGAAAGCCGCCTGACGAAAGACCTGCGCGCCCTTTATCTAAATTTATCGCCTGATGGTGAAAAGATCGTTTCTGTTATTGCGCGCGACGGAAACCATCAGATCGTTACGATTGATATCAAATCAAAAGGGCAATCGACGTTGTTAGAGCTCAAGAATGGTGAGCAAATTTTTCAGCCGCAATGGTCACCCGATGGCAAAAAAATTGTATATTGCTTCAGCCAGGGCGAAGGGCGCAATTTAGCG
>CAZNDR010000265.1:0-6261 GCA_964571835.1 uncultured Cytophagia bacterium
ACAGCCGTATTCACCTCTGGAGGGTGGATGGAACATTAGCCACTTTTCGGGAAAATACGGGCAAATCTAATGGTTTGGCTTTCGATAAAGCTGGCAATCTGATCGTCTGCGAAGGTGGCAATCGCCGGCTTACTTCGATTGATCCACAAGGAAACCTCATGGTGTTAGCTGACAATTTTGAGGGGAAAAAATTAAATAGTCCCAATGATCTGTGGATTGACCCGAAAGGCGGTATCTATTTCACTGACCCTCGCTATGGTGACCGCAGTGATTTGGAATTGGACGGCGAATATGTATTTTATCTGACACCGGACAAAAGCCAGTTGATCAAAGTCATTGATGATATGGTTCAACCCAACGGAATTGTAGGCACGCCAGATGGAAAAAAACTTTATGTCGCAGATCGAGGCGCAGATTCCAACTGGGTGTACACGATTCTGGCTGACGGCAGATTGGTCGATAAAAAATTTTTTTGTACAGAAGGTTCTGATGGTATGAAGTTGGATGAAAAAGGAAATGTCTATATCACCTCGCCCAGAAGTGAGCCTCATTTTTGGGTTTCAATTTTTAATCCCAATGGGGATAAAATTCAGACAATTCAAGTGCCGGAAATGCCGACCAATGTTTGTTTTTGGGGCAAACATAAAGACAAGTTGTTCATCACCGACCGGGGTGGAATTTATTCCATTAACTTGTCAGTGAAAGGGGCGTTTTAATGGCTGAAAAAGTACTGTCTTAAAAACGCTAAAGATTATGCGCCTCACCATTTAGAAAAAACGACATACTCATTACTGCTAAAAAAAGTTGTTCGCTTCAAGAGAGCATTGAATGGAATATACATATCGCTATTGAGATTATCGGTGATGCCGGTGAAATACTGACTTCAACCAACTTTATGCTTTTATTAACAAGTGTTACATTCTTAAAATAGGTTTACAGGGCGGCAAATTTTGTCGTTTTTAGATTAAAGCACATTTTTGCTGCGAGTACTTGAGAGCGTAATGGGAAAGTTGATTTACAATTTTGGCCGAAAAGTCGGCTCAGCTATAAACAAGGGCAAGTGGTATTATCAATCAACTTTTGGGTCAGAGGGCGATGCTTTGAAGGCCGAGTTGGCTGTTGGCAGAGAATTAGCTCGTCAAATCAGTCAGCAGACTAAAATTATTAATGATGCTGCTAAACAAATTATTCTTGATGACGTCGGCCATCGGTTGCAGCAAAGGTTAGTGAATAAAAAGAGAGGTTTCAAATTTTACCTTATTGCCAGCAAGGACATCAATGCCTTTGCTTTGCCTGGCGGACTCATTTTTATTACTGACTTGCTTTTTAAGCGGATAGCTGATAAAAGGGATGAAATCGCTTTTGTGCTGGCGCATGAAATGATGCACATTGTTTTTAGGCATCCAATGGAGAAGATTTTTGCTGACTATTCCACAAAGGTCATTAGCAGGCTGTTGGTGAAAGGCGGCACGCTGGGTTTGTTAGCAAAGCAGATGTTGGTCAATCTGCTCAACAGCAGTTACTCTCAGGATAAAGAGTTGGAAGCAGATGAGTACGCGGTGCGGCTTTCCTATCGTGCTGGCTTTAATCCTCGTGGTGCAGAAGCTCTATTGTCCAAGTTGAAAAATGGTTCGACAGAAAATTTGGCTGTTTTCCATTATTTCCTTTCGCATCCGCCAATCGAACAGCGAATCGCTCATATCGATTCGATTATGAAGGCACACGATATGAAATTGAAATTCGAACCGATTTCACTTGGAAATGAAGCTTCAAGTTGACGGTCGAGAATCTCGAGCATCGATTTTGGACATAGGTCGGTTTTGAAGCTAATTAAATTAGCCAACTCTGCCAATTTTGAATTAAAAAACTTGCCCCACCTAATTGGGGGAATCAATGAGAAACACAAGAGCTTTTTGCTTCATCTCACTGTTAATTTTTTCATTTCACTTATTGTTCGCCGAGATACCTTCCCCGGAGCAGTTTTTAGGTTTCAAACCCGGCGCTAATCAAAAATTAGCTGACCTGTTTCAAATCATCGATTATTTTAATCGATTGGATGAGGAAAGCGAAAGAATAGTGACCACTGAGCTGGGCAAAACCACGGCAGGGAATCCGTTTATCGTCGCTTATATTTCGTCGCCAGCCAATCTGCAGCAGTTGGAAAAATATCAGACTTGCCAGCAATTATTAGCCGATCCCAGAAAAATTACCTCTCAAGAGGCAGAACAGCTGATTGCTGAAGGGAAAACTGTGGTGATGATTAATTGCTCCATTCACGCTTCCGAGATTGGCGCTTCGCAGATGTCTTTGTTGTTGGCATTCGATTTGGCCACGGCAAATGATCAAGCTACTTTGGAAATTCTCGATAAGGTTATTTTGATATTACTGCCGATGCACAATCCGGATGGCATTCAAATGGTGGCCGACTGGTACAAAAAGAATCTCGGCACGGCGTATGAGGGTTGTCGTTTGCCTTGGCTTTATCACCAATACGTGGGACATGATATTAACCGCGATTGGTACATGTTCACGCAGGTTGAATCGCAATTGACGTTGAAACTGCACAACGCCTGGCATCCTCAGGTGGTCGTGGATATGCACCAAATGGGCAGCCGAGGCGCCCGCTTGTTTGTACCGCCGTATATTGATCCGTTCGAGCCCAATGTCGATCCCATCATTCAGCAGCAAGTAGCAGCTTTGGGAACGTTCATCGCCAGCGAGTTGACTGCCGCTGGCAAGTCCGGGGTGAGGCACAGCAGCGGCTTTGATGCCTGGACTCCAGCGCGGGCTTATCAACATTATCATGGAGGTGTTCGCATTCTCACCGAATGCGCCGGTGTAAAAATTGCCTCGCCCATTCATTTAAAACTTAATGATTTGATGGCGGAGGTGAGGCAGCCTTCTGTTAGCATGCCGCTGCCCTGGCACGGTGGTAATTGGACTTTAGCCGATATCGTTGCCTATGATTTGGCAGCAGCAAAAGCGGTACTCATTCATGCTTCTCAGCTGCGAGAAAGTTGGCTGCGAAATTTTTATCGGCTTCACCAAAAAGCAGTACAACAAAACGAAACTCCGTTCGCCTTCATCATTCCTAAAAAGCAGCGCGATTTTGCCACCGCATTAAAAATGCTGCAAATTCTCCAATTGGGTATGGTGGAGATACAGGAGGCGCAAGAAAATTTTGTTGCCGAAAATCACCAATACGATAAGGGATCGTTCATCATTTTTAGGGCACAGCCATATGGCGGTTATGCCAAAGCCTTGCTGGAGAAACAGGTCTATCCAGAAATTCGAACTTATCCCAACGGGCCATTGCAAACACCTTACGACGTCGTCGCTCACACTTTGCCGCTGTTGATGGGCGTAAAGGTCGTGCCGATAGATGACTATCTTAACGTGTCAACGATAAAATTGGAGAATATTGTTCGACCAAAAGGCTCAGTGGATAGAGCAAAAAATGTCTATGGTTATATGTGGGGACATGATTCCAATGATGATATCATCGCTTTAAATCGCTTATTAAAAAGTAAGCATAAGATCTATTGGGCTGCTGATTCCTTGAAAGTCGCTGGTAAAGTTTATCCGCCTGGAGAACAGATTGTCGAATACAAAAAAGGAATTGAGTCTGCTATGGGAACCATAGCTGAGAATTTATTAGTAAATTTTGAAAGCGTGGCTGCCAAGCCAGCGGGAAATTTTTGGCAGATAAAACCGATCCGTCTTGGCCTGTACAAGAGCTATACTGCTTCAATAGATGAAGGCTGGACACGATGGGTGCTGGAGCAATATGAATTTTCTTGGCAAAGTTTGTTCAATGATGCTATTAAAAAGGGCAACTTAAACCAGAGAATCGATGTTTTGATTTTGCCGGATATGGCGGAGCGAGCCATCGTCCAAGGGCTTTGCGAGGATGATATTCCGCCGGAGTACGCTGGCGGAATAGATGAGCTGGGAATTTTTAATATTAAGAAATTTGTGGAAAAGGGCGGCACATTGATTACGTTGAATGCAGCAGCAGAATTTGCGATCAAGCATTTTTCTTTGGCCATCGAAGATAGCAGCAATAAATTAGAGCCAAAAGATTTTTTTATTCCCGGCTCAATTCTTAGCGCCCAAGTTGATAACAGACATCCCATTGGGTTTGGTTTGGCTAATGAGGTAAATTTGTTCTTTCTGCGAAGCCCGATTTTCAAAGTTGAAAACGCCACCAGAATTGTCACTTATCCCGGCTTCAACCCGCTGCTCAGCGGTTGGGCCAATGGCGAGAAATATTTGTTTAATAAAAGCGCCCTGGTAGAAGTTCAGTTTGGCAAAGGAAAGATAATTCTGATCGGCTTTCCAGCTTTGTATCGCGGTCAGGCGCATGGCACGTTTCGTTTTTTGTTTAATGCCATCTATTATGGGGCGGCAAAATGCCATAAATTTTGATATTTTTTTTGATCGAAAAGAATCGTCCGCAAAATCTTATTAATGAGTGGGCAGGAAAATGCCGTGGCGCATGATTTGTAATTACCAAAAAAGGGAAGGATTTCGTTGGCAGTATTAGTTTTCGCCCTGGTCGGCTTTTTAATTTTTCTTTTTATTGAAAAAATAACATTGGATCGGCAGCTTGATGCCATCCCGCTACGAATTGCGGTTACTGGCACGCGAGGGAAATCCAGCGTGGTTCGCTTAATAGCCTCTGTGTTGCGCGAAGATGGACGAAAAGTCTGGGCAAAAACGACTGGCACCGTGCCACATTTCCTTTTGCCAGATGGCGCGGAGGTTGAAATACGTCGCAATCGACTTGCTTCCATCCTGGAGCAAAAGAAATTGATTGCCCAAGCCGCCAAGGGGAAAGCCGATTGTATCGTGGCTGAAATTATGAGTATTCAGCCTGAAAATCACTTTGTCGAATCACATCGTCTGCTCAAGCCACAAGTTGTGGTTTTGACCAATGTGCGCCTGGATCACCTGGAGGCGATGGGCAAAACGACAAACGAAATTGCTGCTGTATTGAGCCTGATTATCACGCCGCAAGCAGATTTATTTTTGCTGGAAAAGGAACAAAGACCGATATTCCAGGCAGCGATTCAAAACCTGAAAGGCAGATTATTTCCCATTAAAAGCGGCGTGGCTGCTGCGCTGGTTGAAACGAATCCTCAACTGACAGATCGGGAATTTGCCGATAACCTCGACCTCGTTTATGGGCTGGCACGGCATTTCCGAATTGAAGAAAATACAATATCCGCTGGTCTGCTCAAAACGATACCGGACGTGGGAAAACTTAAAATTTGGAAATATGTAGTTGCAAAATCCCAAAAAACTTGTTATCTTGTGAATGGCTTTGCTGCCAATGATCCGGAATCGACCTATCAGCTTATTTCAAAGATGAAGGAGAAATTCCTTGAAAAAAAAATTAGCTACTTTGGGCTGTTGAACTTGCGTGCCGATAGGGGAGACAGGACGGTTCAGTGGATTCAAGCATTAAATGAAGAGAAATTTAGCTGTTTGAAAAAAATATTTGTCTGCGGTGCCCATAAGCAGGTTGTGAAGAGAAAAGTCGCTCGCGCCATCATTTTAAAAAATCATCAAGCTGATAAATTAATGGCAACGGTTTTTGCTGAAATGGATCAGGAGGCGGTGATTTTGGGCATGGGTAATTTTGCTGGAAGGGGACGACGGCTGATTGATTATTGGAACGACATTGGAGAACAACATGGGCTATGAGACCTCGTTTCTGGGATTGCTGGTTTCACTCCTATTTGTTGGACTCACCGGTCTTTATCCCGGCGGTCTGATTATTCCCAGTTACCTAATTTTGTTCATCGACCAACCGCAGCGGATTGCTGGCACGTTGCTGGCAGCATTGTTGACGGTTCTGTTTTATAAACTTGTGTCACATTATTTAATCCTGTTCGGCAAAAGAAGATTTATTTTTATGATTTTGGTTGGCGCAAGCTGGACCTTTTTGTGGCTGCGGTTTTTCCCGACGTTGTTTTCACTTTCCCTTGAATTCAGGGTAATCGGCTGGGTTGTGCCTGGCTTGATCGCTAACCATTTCGAGCGCCAGGGAGTTTTAGTGACCACAGCTTCGCTGATCACAGTTACTATCGTTTCATATTTTTTAAGCAAGATGGTTTTCTTGATTTTATGAGCAGCAAGATTTTATCCTTTGTTTGGCTCTTGTCATTCATTCAAACTACGAGTTAGTGAAACGCTAAATTGTATCTGCTCAATAATGTATGGCATAGTATTATCGTTCATAAGAATGTGTCATTC
>CAZNDR010000266.1:0-6257 GCA_964571835.1 uncultured Cytophagia bacterium
AGAATTGTTATGGGTATCAAAATTCATTTGAAAATATTCATTTTTTCTTTTTTGATGATAGGTGCAAGTCTTCAGCCCTTATTGCTTGCAGATACTTACAAATTATATCACGCTACTTCATTAGGTTCACCCTTGACCGATCCTTACTTAGAAGAAAGACATCCGACTGACGATGACAACGCCCATGCTTTTTTGCATTGGCATGCTGATATATGCTATAAATTAAACCAAGATGTTGCTTTTGATAGTGTTGTAACTGCAATATCTAATGCTTGTTCAACGTGGTCAGCAGTCGGAAATTGTTGGATGGATGCTAATTTAAATGGAAATACCACAAATAAAAATAATCCTAATGACAACATTAATACAATTTATTGGGAAAGCGGTCTTCCTGATAATGTTGTGGCTAGAACTTATATAACCAATCAGTCTTCATGCAATAACCAGTTGATTAAAGATGTTGATATCCAATTTAATAAAGACAAAAATTGGTATACAAATGGAAATGCCAATTATGATATAGAAACAATTGCATTGCATGAGATGGGACATGGCTTTGGCATTGCACATACTAATAATCGTGATGCAGTAATGTACTCTGGAATCAAAAATGTAGGTGTGCGCAGAGAGTTAATTGATTGGGATGAATGGGCAATACAATATCTATCTCCTGAAACAAAAACCGTTGTACCCAATGTTTACCCGGGTGTTAAATCGGCCATTCAAATAGCCGGCAATGTTGACGTTGACGTGGAATCAGGTTCCTACAATTTATCTGGGAGCTATACCAATGTCGATAATTTGACGATTAAAGGCTCGGCGTCTCTCACCATTGACGCAGGAACGACTCTTGATTTTACCAGCGGTAAAAAGCTCACCGTTAACGGAACACTCATCGCTAATGGTACTTCGGGCAGTCGAATAACAATGACTGCTTCAAGTGGCACGTGGGGAGGCGTCAAATTTGAGGATGCCAGTAGCTCAAGTTCTCTTGAATATTGTGTAATACAAAACACAACCAGAGCAGTAGATATTGACAACTCCGATATAACGATAGAGCTAAATGAGATATACAATTGCAGCGGATATGGCATCTACATTTATAATGCCGAACCAACTATTTACAATAACTATCTCCACGACACGGATGATTATGGCATTGCCGCCAATGGTGCCGGCAACACGTATATTCGTAAAAACTCCATCATTGGTTGCAAAGGCGGCGTTGTTGCCTGGGGAAACAACGCCATAAAATTAAGGGGCACCACCGACAATAGCTACGGTCTCAACAAAATCGATAATTGGGGAAATGGCAGCGGCGTTTACATACTGGGCGGAACACCAGACCTTGGGCAATACTCTCCGACGAATCAGAGAGGTTACAATGACATTCTCAGAGATTCACAATATGCTGTTGATAACAGGACCGCTACCGAAGTGGATGCTGAGAAAAACTACTGGGGTGGCTCGCCGCAATCTTCATGGTTTTATGGCTACGTCAACTATGACTTTCCGGTTGCTTCTTCGCAAGGAGCTGGTTCTGATCTGGAGAAATCCACCGGGATGGATCCGGACAAAGAATTGTTGGTGCAAGGCAATGACCTGTTGGACGCCGGACGATTTAAGGAGGCATCGGTTATCTACAAATCTTTGATCGATCAATTCCCTGACTCTCGACATGGCGGCAAAGCACTGGCGTGGGCGATGTCGGCAGAAAAATCCGCCGGTGATCTGGAATATCAGATTGATTATTTGCAGAAAATGACGCAACATCAAAACTCGAAAGTAAGAGGAAAGGCATTGTTATGGCTGCAAACAGTGGAAGCGCTTGCAGGTAACAAGTTAGCGTCAAAAGAGATCGTTGATTCGGTTCCAATTGATGACCTGATTGGTTGGGAGCTCAGACTCAATTGGGCTAATGATCTTTTGAATGTATATGGCGACTCAGTGGCTGCTGAGCAAGTATTTGGTGAACTGCAAAACGAGTTCACCGATCAAGTCACTTCCGAGGCTATTCAAATCATACGCAAGGCAGCCAGGAAATCTGAGGATGTCTTATTGCCTAAACCAGAGCCCTCAAAGCTTCTGGTTAATTTGCCGCAAGAATTTTCGATGAGTCAGAATTATCCCAATCCCTTCAATCCTTCGACATCTATTCAGTTCTATCTCCCCGAAAACAATGTCGTAACATTGGAGATTTTTGATATTCTTGGACGGCTTGTGCATACGTTGATTGATGAAGAAATGATTGCGGGGATACATTCGATTAACTGGAACGGCAAAGGCAGCACTGGCAACCATGTTTCTGCCGGTGTGTATTTTGCCTGACTTAGAGTACTTAATGAAATGAGTACGATTAAACTATTGTTGGTGCGGTAGAATGAATATTTTTGTGGGAAGCCGAATGTCGAGATTTGGATGGTAACAAGAAAAATTGACATAAAAGTTGCAAGTTTCAAATTTTCGAGATTTAAAAATTTGCTGATACTAATTCTTTTGACAGGATTAATTCTGTTTGCCTGTGCCAGAGAAAAAAAACCTCTGCCATTAGACAAACAAATTCTGGCTAAAGTCGGCAAGCGAGTTATCACTGCCAGTGAATTTAAATACAGTTTTGAATTCAGCTTTGCGCCGCTGCGCCGCGGCGAGAGTCAAAGGCGTACCTATCTTGACTATATGATCAAGGAACTGCTGCTGGCAAATGAAGGTTATCGGCTGGGATATCACAAGAATCGCTATGTGACATCGCGAGTAGCCCATCGTCGGCGTAATGACCTGTTAGAAGCGTTTTACCTGAAACACGTTCATGGCAAAGTAAAAGTCCCTGAAGATGAACTTCAGGAAGCGATAAAAAAAGGCAGTGTCAAATGGCGGATGATTATCTGGCCAACGGCATCACTAAAGCAAGCGCATGAGGCGTTGATCGAAGCGAGCCAATCTAACCTTGAAGATTTTATTGAGAAAAAAATCGCTCGTCAGGAGGTGCCATTAAAAGAGAAGAAATTTTATGAAACTGACTGGGTGGATTTTCTTGATTTGCAGCCGGAAGTACTGGATAAAATAAAAGATTTGGAAGTAGGCAAAGTTTCCGACCCCATACCTTATGGCACTGGTTATGCCTTAGCCCAGATTCTCGAGATCAATCTCGAGGGCGTTAAGACTGATGAGCTGAAGGCGGGTGCCAGAAGAAAAAAAATGTACGAGCGGTTGCATGATATTCAGGCGGAACAAATTGCTCATCATCTGATGGATTCCTTGATCACACCGCTTGATGTCCGGGTTAAAGGTCATGTGGTCGATCAATTGGCATATCCCTTATATCAATGGATTAAAGATGGTCTGCCGGAGAATAAAACTCTGGTCGAGGTGATCAGAGAGGCACCTGATACGGCAAAAAGCTATTTTGGCGAATTGAAGAAGTTGCTTAATTTGCCGCTGTTGACCAATAAAGAGGGTGAAAAGACTGTTGCTGATTATTTACATTATATGAGTTATTATCGCAAAGCCTTGAATCAGCCGATGCCTTACGAAAATTTTAAGGAAAGATTGATCACTGAAATCGGCACTATGTTTAAAAACGAGACGTTTACCGCTGTTGCAGAGAAGGAGGGATTTGCTGATTCTGCTTTTATACTCAATGATCTGAGAATCTGGGAACAGAAATGGACTTATGATGTTTGCCGCAATGAATTGGTGAAGGATTTGACTGTCTCCGATCAGGAAATGACAGATTTTTTCACGCATCGCTGGCGTGAACTGCCCATCGCCAATGTCGATACAACTCGCTTTTATAAATATGAGAATAGTATTTATAATTTTCTACTTCACGAAAAACAGACTGCTCAATTAGAAAAAAAACTTGCAAGTTTAAGAAAACGATATCCCGTATGGATTAATGAAAAACTTCTTGTTGAGATGGAGCTTTCAGACGGTGGAAAAACGCTGCAAACGTCTTTCTTTTTAAGAAAAAACATTACTGGGGAAGCCGTTGTCCCCATAGTCGATATGAAATGGATTCACTTCTAATACGAATAACCAGTCAAAAAACTGAGTGGGCTAAAGCCCAACTGATTTCGGATTTCATAAGTTTCTCCGCCATAAATGGCGGAGCTATTCATGAAAATTGAATAGCTCTGTTTTTTAGAACGGAGATTTCATAATTTCACCATAGATTTTTGAGCTTTAGCCTTTCATATCCTTTAGTTTTTTTCAACTAGTCATTCATATTGCTAATAAATAGAGTTAGTTTTGTTAACCAATGAACTATCCGAAAGGAGGTGAGTAGTTCAGCACACGTTTTTTTAATTAATTAAATTTTCTAATCTTTAACTTTAAATGGAGGAGTTCATGAAAAAGTTACTATGGCTACTGACGTCTTTAACTTTGATCAGTGCACCAGCTTTGGCTCAAATTTTCCTTGATGGAAATGACACAGATTGGGCTGTGGAACCAGTACTAGTCGAAGCTGTTAACAATGTTGATGGCTACTTTCCATCAGAGGTCGGAGCAGCAGTTACCGACAATGTCGATGTTAAAGAAGTCAAAGCCAAAATCGTCGGCAATGTCTGCTATTTTTTCATCCGAGTCTGGGGTGGCCCTGCCTGGCCCAACATGGCAGATCAGCGCGAACAAGCAGGTGTGCCAATTAACCGCTCCCGCGGCTATTATGATCTGCTGCTGGATTTGGATAATGATGTCACCACCGGTGCCAACAGCCACTACTATGAGGCACATTATACACCTGTGGGATATTTGGCCAGTCAGGGCATAACGCCATCGGATAAAATTGGCTCAGATTCTTATCTGGAGTGGGGGTGTGTCGGCTATTTCACCCCACCACATTCGGAAATGGGTGGCGTTAATAATTCAGGAATCAAAGAAATTGGCTATTCTGCTTACGATGTCTCTGAGGTGGTAACTGAAACCGATGCTGGCGCTGATTATACGATCTTTGAAGCAGCGATAGCTAATCCAGATTCTGATAAAGCATTTGGCTGGAGCGGAACATTGGCAATTGAAGGAAGCGATGACGAAACGCTGATAACTGACAAATCCTATTGGATGGGTCATGGCTGGGGTTATGATTTCCTGGAAATGGGAATGGAATTAACCATGATCAAACAATATTGGCAAAATAAAGGCTTAAGCTATTTAAATGAAGGCGATGTCATTGGTGTTGCTGTCCGAACTGAGACGCCAATGGATGATTGGGGTGTTGATGTAACACCACGAGGTGAATTTACCTGTCCAGCAATTCCTGTGCGTCCATCAAGCATTACTTTTGATGGTGATGATAGCGATTGGGCTTCTTTGCCGGTATTAGTTGAAGCAGTCAATAATGTCGATGGCTATTTTCCATCAGAAGTCGGCGCTGCTGTTACCGATAATGTAGATATTAAAGAAGTCAAGGCATTTGTCAATGACGGCGAAAATGCAATTTACTGGTTCCTTCGTCTCTGGGGTGGCCCTGCCTGGCCCAATATGGCTGACCAACGCGAACAAGCAGGTGTGCCAATTAATCGATCTCGAGGCTATTATGACCTGCTGCTGGATTTAGACAATGATGTCACTACAGGTGCGAACAGCCATTACTATGAAGCTCATTATACGCCAGTTGGCTATTTGGCAAGCCAGGGTATAACACCATCGGATAAAATTGGCTCAGATTCCTATCTGGAATGGGGATGTGTCGGCTACTTCACCCCGCCACATTCAGAAATGGGCGGCGTCAATAATTCAGGAATAAAAGAGATTGGATATTCCTCTTATGATGTTTCCGAAGTCGTTACTGAAACCGATGCTGGCGCTGATTATACAATTCATGAATCAGAAATTACTGATCCTGATTCAACAAAAGCCTTTAAACATGAGGGTTTGCTTCCCATTGTTGGCAGTGATGATGCTTCTCTGATTGATGACAGAGTTTATTTCAATGCCCATGCCTGGGGTGATGATTTTCTGGAAATGGGAATGTCCCTCGCACCAGTCAAAGAATATTGGATGAACAAGACAGGTGCTTCTGTTCTTCAGCCAGGGGATGTCATTGGCATCGCCTTCAGAACTGAAACTCCAATGGATGATTGGGGGGTTGATGTATCTCCGCGTGGAGAACTTGTCGTAACAAGTATGCCAAGTCGTCCTTCTGCCATTAAATTTGATGGCGATGAATCGGATTGGGCAACGCGTCCAGTGTTGACTGAGGCAGTGAACAATGTTGATGGTTTTTACCCATCAGAAGTTGGTGCTGCCGTTACCGA
>CAZNDR010000267.1:0-6244 GCA_964571835.1 uncultured Cytophagia bacterium
CGAGGGGGTGAAAGGAAAATAACCCTGGCTGCAATAGCTTTTGGTTCTCTTTATCTCTGACGGTTTTGGCTAAGTTCTTGTAGATTAAATGTTCAGTCATTTCATTTTTTTGAAATACTTCAAGACTGCGATAAGCTTTATTTTCTTCTGTCATTTATTCCCCTGTTGAATTTTTTTTTCGATGCCAGCTGATTTTTTAATTTTGGCTATCGCTCTTTCAAGTCGGTCTTTTTCAAGCAGAGAGGATTCAAAAATCTCGTTATTTATTTGTTGAATATCTATTTCGTTGGTATTATTATAGCGAATAGCTGGCACATCAGCTGCTATGACCAGCACATTATGGCGAACCAAATTTTCCCCTGCCTTATGGAAACGCAGCGGTGATCGAGCGATGCTGTGAATCACATTATCCTCGATGACGATGTCTGTTGTTCCCTCATCCAGAAACATGCCATTGGATTCTGCCCGGCCCAGATTAACTGGCACATCATGAATATAATTTCCTTGCAGCATCGTGCCCGGTTGATAACCCAAGGTATAAATGCCACCACCATCGGATAAAATCTGCATCATGTGATGCAGATGATTGTTTTTCACCAAATTTTGCTGGCAGGGAGTAGGCTGGGGACTCCACATCCAGCCAACGCTTATTCCTGTATATGGCAAAAAACGAATTTCATTGTTAATTATGTTCGTTTTATTGGCATAGCCAACCCAGACACCAACGGCGCCATAAAAAATAGCACCACAATTTTGAATTAAATTATTACTGACCTCAATGTGGCTTGCAGCCTGCTCCGGTGCGGACTCCCACCACTGCTGCCCATCGACCTCTCGTCCTCTGACTTCACCAATCATCACGCCATTACCGCCGACATCTTCTATCACCGTGCCGGACAAAATGCAGTTTGAGCACTGTCTGCCAAAACCGATACCACCGCCATCGACGTGACGAATACAGCCATTGCTGAAGCTACAATTTTCTGCTAACACAAATTCAATAGCCGGGAAAACATAGTCGCCGATCTGCTGCCAATCTGTCTCAGTAAAGAAAGTGGCCTGCACCCCAGCATAACCGGAAGGCGGCAACGGAAAAGCACAATGCTCAAAAACCAGCCCATTAAAATGTAGGTTGCGCACCGGCTGATTTTTAACTGTGTCGCCTTGAACAAGCAACAATTTTCTTGTTGCCGGAACAACAGCTTCGAGGTTTTCCATTGATTCCCCAGATCGTGGCAGGTAGGTTAATTGCTGGTCTGAAATAAAACACCATTCGCCAGCGGCATCACAAAAGGACGGCGAGTTTTCCAAAGCATAGCGCGGGTGCTTTTCAAATCCATCGATCACCATCATGAAATGTTGGCGACCGATTTTGGAAATTGGATAAAGAGTTTGATTCGCAAAATCGATCTTATTAATTGGAATTCGAGAAATTGACCAATCGTGAATAAATACTAATTCGGCACCTTCGGCGTTAGTACTGGCGGGGATATCTTCAGGGGCAAAAAAGAAATGAGACATCCGGTCCTCGCTGGCTTTGACGACTCGCAAATAGTCCGTGTTCGGCTGACGAGCTCGCTGCGCACGCCTACCATTGATAAACAGCTCACGGAATTTTCTGTCGTGGGCACATTTTTCCGGCAAGGTAGCTAACCAACTGCCGTCGGCTTTTTTTTCCCAATTGTTGATAACCTCGCCGCCGCTGATAATGGGTATTTCATTTTCATAGGCAGCATAAGTAATGGAAAAGTTTTTTTCTCCAGAATCAGTTGTGCTGAAGACAATTGGCTCAGCTATTCTGTAAACACCGCCTCTCAAATAGACCCGGACATTTTTTTGAAGTCCTTGTTTGATAATTTTTCGCACCGCCTGCTGGGCGTGCGTTACGGTTGCAAACGGCAGCACTTTGGTGCCAGGATTTTTATCATTGCCTGTTGGAGAAACAAAAAAATCTTCCCCCAAGACAGAAGCGGTTAGGAATAGTATTAAGGCAAAGCCTAAAGCGGTTAACAAAAAGATTTTTTTTCTCTTCATTATTTTTTTCTTTCAGATCAGTTTTAGATAGTTATTATTATTGCTCATTTTAATCATTGAGGCTTTAATTTATAAATTAAAGCACACCATCCGAATATTGGTCATCTCCTCCATGGCGTATTTTAATCCCTCGCGTCCAATGCCGCTTTCTTTATTGCCTCCGTAGGGCATGTGGTCGACTCGGAAAGTCGGCACATCATTAATAATGATGCCCCCGGCATTTATTCTTTTTACTGCTTGAAAGGCGCGGTCAATGTTTTGCGTGTAAATTCCCGCTTGCAATCCGTATTTCGAATCATTGACCAACTTCAACACGTCGCCGAAATTTTGGTACGGAACAATAGAAACGACTGGAGCAAAAATTTCATCTTTGATCACCTTCATTTCAGGAGTTACCTTGGTAAGCACCGTTGGTTCAAACAGGGCGCCATTTCTGTTGCCTCCAGTTTGAATAATTGCACCGTGAGTTACCGCCTCGTGCACCCACTGTTCGGCACGTTCTGCCTCTTGAAGATTTATCATCGGGCCTACTTCACAATTTTTGTCCAGCGGATCGCCGACGATTTGTTTTTTGGTCGCTTCAATAAATAATCGGCTAAAATCATTGACCACATCTTGATGTACATAAATCCGTTGCACTGAAATGCAGACCTGACCCGAATTTGCAAAACTACCCATGACGCAACGGGGCACGGCTTTTGCCAGATCCGCATCTTGGCAAATGATGACCGCCGAGTTTGATCCGAGCTCCATGGTGTATTTTTTTAATCCGCCATGGCTGATAATATATTTGCCAACTGGCGGGCTGCCGGTGAAAGTAATCATTGCCAGACGGGGATCGGTTACTAGCCAAACACCAACCGTTGATCCACTGCCCATCACAATGTTCAACACACCATCGGGCAAGCCAGCTTCCATCAGCAATTCTGCCATACGGATGGCTGTTAACGGCGTAGCAGTTGCCGGTTTGAGCACTACCGAATTGCCGGCGGCAACAGCTGGCGCCACTTTGTGCGCCACCAGATTGAGCGGAAAATTAAAAGGAGTGATCGCACCAATGACACCAATTGGCGTACGAAAGTAAAAACCCGTTCGTGTTTCAGAATTGGGGCTGGCATCCATAGGCACGGTTTGGCCGTGGATTTGTTTCGCTTCCTCGGCAGCAAATTTGAACGTTTCGATGCTGCGTCCCACTTCACCATTGGCATATTTCCAGGCTTTGCCGGCCTCGCTGGCGATGATAGTGGCCATCTCCTCCCGATGCTGCGTCAGCAAGCTGGACATGTTTTCCAAAATTTTGCTGCGCTGATGGGCAGGCATATTGGAAATAATTTCCCAACCGTTCTGCGCCGCCCGAATCGCTGCATCGACATTCTGCTGAGAGGCTTTGGGTACCGTGCCGAGGACTTCTTGGTTGTAAGGATTAATGACCTTTATCTGTTCCGTTCCAGATAGCCATTTGCCGCCAATAAGCATTTTATAGTGTTCGGGCATGAGTTCTCCTTTGGTTTATTACCTTTTTCCACTGTTGGCTATTTTATAAAATTTATTTAAGTGTTTAGCCAAACGCCGGCTAAACCTCGGTAACGCTGAGCCTGACAAGGCTGAGTCGTCACCCTGAGCGAATTCGAGGAGTGATTTCTCCTTTCGCCAATACCATATTACTGGCAAAGCCCATGAAATGCTATGCCCTCAATTTATTTAGCCTAATTTGGTCGCGATAATCAGCAGCATTTTATTAGACTCACAATTACCATTCGAACAAACCTTAACGAATCCACCAGTCGATTGATATGACTCGGCTGGCTATTATAAATCGTTTTTATCGGAACATGACAAAAAGCAACTTTCCTTTTCAGCGCCTTGACCAACAATTCAGATTCGGTTTCATAGTTATTACTTTTCAATTTTATTTTTTTTAAAATCTCAGTTTTGATTAAACGATAACCACATTGGCTGTCACGCACCCGTTGATTGGTTAACAAAGAAATAATTAGAGAGCTGGCCTTATTGCTGAATCGCCTGTCCCAGGGCATAGTCGATAGATCTGCTATTCGACTGCCGAGGATCAAATCAGCGTCGGTTTTTTTGAAGCATTCTAAAAACGCTGGAATATCCGTTGGATCGTGTTGCAAATCGCCATCAAGACAAATGGTCGCCTGATAAGAATTGTCGATCGCCCACTGATAACCTTTTTTTAAAGAAAATCCCTTGCCACTGTTGTGGAAATTTTTTAAAACCACCGCACCAGCTTTTTGCGCATTTTGAAAGGTATTGTCCGCAGAACCATCGTCGATAACAATAATATCTCGCTTTTTAATAAATTGACTGGCACCTAAAATGACCGTGGAGATTGTTTCTTCAACATTGTAAGCAGGTATGATGGTGCAGATTCGGTTCATAAAATTTCATTTATATATTATCGAAGAACTCGTGCTAAAACGACTCTTTATGCCAATTGCTCAAATTGTGCTTTCGCCTGTTTTAAAAAATCAATCCGTGAAAATGAATGGCTCAAATTTTGAAAGGCTGATTCATCAATTCAATAGCACTCTCGGCTATTTTTTCTGCGGCATTTTCAAAATAAAATTTTTTGCAATTGTCTCTCATTTCGCTGAGACGGTTCTCATCAAAAATAAGCTGTTCAATTTTCTCTTTTAAGAAAACTGAGTTTAAATTTTGTTCCAGAATCATATCTGCTGCTTTGCCTTCAACGAGCAAGCGGGCATTTTTCTCCTGATGTGCTTCAGCAGCGTGGGGATAGGGTACCAAAATGGCCGGCACTTTCTTTTGTATTAATTCGGCAATAGTAATGGCTCCAGCACGGCAGAGTGCCAGGTCCGCCGCTGCATAAGCTTCTGCCATATTATAGATGAATGGCCGCAGATAAATTTGGTGCGGATAATTTTTGGCAGCCAGACGCGTTTTTTCAAAATCTGGCTCCCCTGTCTGCCAGATAATTTGGATATCGATAGAGAGTTGAGCTAACGTTTCCAGCAAAATCTTGTTTAATGCGCTGGCGCCCTGGCTGCCGCCAAACAGCAGCAGCGTGCGCTTATTTGGCGCTAAATCAAATTGGCTTCTGGCAGCGGCTCGGTCCACTTTTTTTTCTTCAAGCCGTACCGGATTCCCGGTTACTCTAAATTTGTCACTGTCCTTGACTTTGCCTAAATATTTCTTGGCTTCTTCAAAAGCCAAGTGAATTCGCTTGACCTTTGGAGCAAGCAGCCGGGTGGTAATTCCCGGGTAACTGTTTTGCTCCTGAATGAGAGTGGGAATGCCTAACCAACAGGCAGCATAAACCACCGGTCCGCTGACAAAACCGCCAGTGCCGATGACAACTTGTGGTTTGAATTTTAGCAACAAAAATAGAGACTGAAAAAATCCCAAAAGCAACGAGAAGAAAAAAGTGAATGTCTGGATACCAAATTTTCGGCTTAAATATTGGACATTTATGGTTTTTAGCCGATAACCTGCGCTAGGTACAATCTTGGCTTCAATTCTTTTTTTTACGCCAACAAAAATAATTTCTGCACCAGGAAGCTTCCTTTTCAGTTCATTGGCAATGGCAATGCCCGGATAAATGTGGCCGCCTGTGCCACCACCTGAGATGACGATTGTATGATTCACAGCCATTTGAATAATTTCCCCGCTTGTTTCAAAATCCTTTCTCGTGTTCCCAGTAGAACCGTTAGTTTCGGTCATACTATTGTTGCTTTTGAAGTTGACTGCCAGATTGGAAATCTCTTGTTTTCCCGCTAATTGTCTATTTGGATCTATGAATAATATTAAAATCGGAAAATAAATGCAAGCTAAATTTTGATTTGCTTCGAACTGGCCCAAACAATAAACAATCTGCCTAACAAAACAAGAAAAAGTTCACTGTTAATATGAATGACCAGTTGAAAAAAACCAAAGGAACTGAAGGGCTAAAGCCAAAGAATTGGTAGGGCCATTAAAAGATCTCCGTTCTAAAGAGCGGAGCTATTCCATTTTCATGAATAGCTCCGCCATTTATGGCGGAGAAACTTATGAAAACCGAAATCACTTGGGCTTTAACCCAATTTGCATTTTGACTGGTCATTCATATGGTTAAAATTTATTGACATTGAAAAAAATTTTTAATATTATTGTCAAGTCTCGAAAAATATGGAGAAAGGAATGATATCATGAAAGCGTTAGTCCTTGACAAAATTTATGATCTTCAGCA
>CAZNDR010000268.1:0-6229 GCA_964571835.1 uncultured Cytophagia bacterium
GCAATGCAGAAAGGCATCACGCTCCTGATTAATTTAATAATTAGTATGTTAGGCTAAATTTGTTAAATTCATTTTAGAAGTTTAAGTCGCTTTTTAAAACTAAAACAGACATGATGAGAAAAATTTCTATTAATCACATCTTCTTATTAGCAATGCTATTGTTTTTGATTGTCTTCATTATCGATGTAGCTGCTTTGTTCAATATTTATGTCGTAGCAGCTAACCCAGCGCGCAATATTTTGGTAATGGCTGGCATGATTTTTTTTGTTGTCGGACAAATCAAATGGTCAGCTCACCTTCCAATTTTTAATAAAATCAAAATTATATTCGTCTCCTTTTTCTTTATATTTATCATCAATTGCTTTTTGCCGACAGATATTTTTTCTACCAAATCAATTAAAAGTCTCGTTTATTTTACTTCCACCTCATTGCTTTCCCTTTTTCTGTTGATGTTTGTAATCGCTTTGATCAGAGAACTCATTTTTGTTCAGAGGAGAAAGGCGACCAGCAGAAATTTTCTTTGGCTTTTTATGCTGCTAATTGGTTTCAGTTTTTTCGCCAAAACAACCGACCTCGGATTCGATTTAAAAATGTCGATCCCGGCTGCTCTGAAGGTCTCAGGCTGGCAAGATTTTCCAACATGGTTGTTTACTATTTTGCTGCTATATTTTATTGTCATCAATTCCTTTCGTACTGAATGGGTAAAATTTATCAACAAAAATGAAAAATTAAAAGCTTTATTTTATAGTCTGGCATTAGTCGTTTTGATGATTCTTTGGAAGGCTAAAGGAAGCATTCTCGTCACGCATTATAATGTTATCGCGGCCAACTTTTTTTACATGGGCAATGTTTTTATAGCTGTTTATTTTATTATCTCGATGCTTGTCATCTTATTGCATTTGCCAACCGCGGGCTTGTACGATCGCAGAGTGAAAGAGCTTTCTTCGTTGTATAATTTATCGCGCTATATGGTGGGCGTTTTTGACATCAATCAGGTAAAACAGATCATCACCGACCAGACGATAGAAATCGTTGGGGCCAATTATTGTTGGTTGCTGGTAAAAAATCAGGTTTCACAGCAGTTCGAGCTCGGTGCTTCCAACAATTTGCCCCTCAGCTTTTCAGAGAGTTTTATCCAAAATCCAATGAATGAATTGACGGCGTGGATCTCAGATAAGAAGATGCCTTTGAAAATTGATCGACTTGGCAAAAGCAAACTGACCTCAAAGATGACGTTATGGCAGAATAGTAATGGCTCGTTGTTAGGCATTCCGCTCATTTCCAATGAGGAGATAGTCGGGATTTTGTTTGCTGTTAAAAGCGATGAATATGGTTTTATGACCGATGATCAGGCTTTGTTAACGATGTTTGCTAATCATGCCACGCTGGCGATCGAAAATGCCAACTTGATAAAAAGATCGCTTGAACGGGAAAAATATGAACAGGAATTAAAAGTTGCCCACGAAGCGCAACGAAAACTACTGCCTGATAAAATGCCAGAAATAAAGTATGTGCAGATTGATGCCATTTGCAAAACAGCTAATGAAGTGGGAGGAGATTATTATGATTTTATTTATTATGACGAATCGAAATTGGGAGTCATTATTGGTGATGTCTCCGGCAAAGGAGCAGAAGCTGCTTTTTATATGGCAGAAGTTAAGGGAGTTATTGAATCATTGGGAAGTATTCATTCGTCGCCTAAAGATTTGCTGATTCAAACCAATAAAATCCTTTATCAAACTTTAGACAGCAAAACTTTTATCAGCGCACTTTTTGGTGTATTCGATTTTTCTAAGAAATTGTTTACTTTTTGTCGCGCTGGGCATTGCCCGCTATTGTACTGGAGCAACAAGAAGAATGACATCTACTTGATTGAACCGCCAGGCTTGGCGTTAGGTCTGGATAGTGGGAAACATTTTGAAAAAAATTTAGCCGAAGAGACAATCCAGTTGAATGCTGAGGACATTTTTATCTTTTTTACCGATGGTATCAACGAAGCTAGAGATGACCATCAACAAGAGTTTGAAGAACAACGCTTATGTGATATCCTTTATGAACATCATCACCAAACTGCCTCAGCGATCAAAAATATCATCATCGATAAAATCGAAAATTTTGTTGGAGGACATAAACAACACGATGATATGACAACTGTAGTCATCAAAGTGCTATAGCTTTTTTATTGATTATGATAGGTGAATTAGTTATATTCTTGTCAAGAAAATTTAAGAAAAAGGCTTCAATTTAATCCAAACAGGAGACGAGCTATGGAATCTTTTGAGGTGAATAAAAAGGAACAAGATAATGTGGTGATCCTTTACATTAAAGGCTATCTTGACGCCCATACGGCACCGATACTGGAAGCCGAGTTGCAGCAAGTGGTTGACGAAGGAAAATACAATATTCTGGTCAATTTTCGGGAATTAATGTACATTAGCAGCGCTGGTTTAGGCGTGTTCATGGGCTTTATCGAAAATATTAGGAATCATCAAGGCGATATTAAATTAAGCAACATGAATGCTAAAATTTATAGAGTATTTGACCTGTTAGGATTTCCAACGCTATATGACATTCTGCCGGAAGAACGGGAAGCACTAAAAAAATTCAAGAGCTGAATCAAAATAGGTGGTGAAAACAGTGAATAAAACTAAGATGACATATAATCTCAAAATTCCAAGCAAGACGGATAATTTAGAATTGATACGCTCATTTGTCTCCCATGTCGCTGAGATGATCGGCTTTGATGCTGATGAAACCTACAAAATAGAGCTGGCAGTCGATGAAGCCTGTGCTAATGTGATAAAACATGCTTACGATAAACAAAACGCCGAAAATCAGATTGACCTCGCTATTGAAATTGATGTGAAAAAGCTGGTAATTATCATTACTGATCTTGGCAAAGGTTTTGATGTAAAGAAGGTATTAAAGAAAGATATCAAAGAATACCTAGCCGAAATGCGAGTTGGCGGGCTTGGCATTCACCTGATCAAAGCGCTGATGAATGATGTTGAGTTTAGCTCCGAGCCCGGCGTGAAAACGCAGGTCAAGATGACCAAGTATTTGATGAAAAATGGAAAGCTGGAGTTGAACAATAAAAAATGACCAACTCTGAGGAAAAGAAAGAAGAAAAATCAGGGCAGATAGCAGATATCGGCGACGGCTCGAATCGAATTCTCGATGAGAAATTGATGGAGCTGCAATCTCTATTTGAGGTGAGTCAGACTCTCAACTCTTCGATCAATCTGACTTCAATATTGGATAACATGCTGCTTACACCAATGGGCAAAATGATGATCACCCGTGGTATCGTTCTTCTTTATGATGAAAATGGCAAACTGCGTGTGGAAACGTTAAAGGGACTTCCTCAACATCTCATCGGTACATTGATTGAAGAAAAAATACCACTGGCAGAACCGACCTTGCTCAGCGATTGCTGGGATAAAACTGCTCAACCTTTTTCTTTCTTTCTCCAATATAATATTATTTTGCTATTGCCCATCCGAAGCAGTGATAAGAATTTAGGCTTCATTGGTTTCGGGAAAAAAATTATTCAGAAAGACTATGCCAAGTCTGAAATCGAATACCTAAAATCTTTAGCTAACATGGCGGCAACTTCCATTGAGAATGGCTTGATGGTGCTAAAATTAAAAGAGATTAATCGGCGGTTGGATAAAAAAATACAGGAACTCAATACGCTTTTTGAAATTGGCAAAGAATTGAATTCGACGCTCGATAGCGAGAAAATTTTGAATCTGCTTAGTTATGCAGTAATGGGGGAGATGGTTATCAATCGTTGTCTCATTTTTCTCGAAGAAGAAGGACAAATGTCATTAAAATTATCAAAAGGTCACCGAAATGAAAAGGAATTGACTTCATTCAAAGACGAACGTTTTCTGCAAAAACTAACTGCCCTCAAAGAACCAATCTATTTGAAATCTGGTCGTTCCTATAGGTCCCCGTTATTAAATTTTAAACAAGCTGCTTTCCCAGTTATTGTGCCCATGCGGATCCAAAATCAGACAAAGGGTCTGTTGGCAATTGGCGAGAGAATTAATAAGCTGCCTTTTTATAGCGACGATTTGGAATTTTTATTGACTTTGGGCAATGAAGCTTTGATTTGTTTGGAGAATGCTCGACTATTTGAAGAGACACTTGAGAAACAAAAAATGGAAGAAGAGCTGGCACGAGCGCGGGAAATTCAGCAGCGGCTTTTGCCCAAAGAATGTCCCAAAGTTGAAAAATATGAAATCGATGGAGTTAATATCTCCAGCCTTCAGGTGAGCGGCGACTATTTTGATTGCATTCGTTTGGACGAAAATCGCCTGTGCTTAGCGATTGCTGATGTATCCGGAAAAGGTACGCCGGCTTCTCTATTAATGGCAAATTTGCAGGCGGTACTAAATGCCTTGATTGATTCAAAAAGCGAATTGGAAAGTATTACCGGGAAAATAAATAATTTAATGTACAAAAATACCAATTATGACAAGTTCATTACGTTTTTTATCGGCATATTGGATTTAGCGACGCGCAGCTTCTATTATGTAAATGCTGGACATAATCCGCCGTTTTTTATGCATCAAGACGGAAGCTATGAGCTATTAGAGGAAGGCGGATTATTGTTGGGAATGATGCCCAACGTC
Source organism: uncultured Cytophagia bacterium (assembly GCA_964571835.1). Taxonomy (GTDB): domain Bacteria; phylum Zhuqueibacterota; class Zhuqueibacteria; order Thermofontimicrobiales; family Thermofontimicrobiaceae; genus CAZNDR01. The sequence goes on from CAZNDR010000268.1 coordinate 4,641, forward strand.
CGTTATCAACAGGGTTTTGTATCTCTCCAATCAGGCGATTGGATCGTCATGTTCACCGATGGCGTGACAGAAGCACATAATGTTAAAGGTGATGATTTCGAAGAGGAACGATTAACGGATGTGATGCGAGCAAATTTATCCCACCCAGCAAGTGTGATGAAAGAAAAAATAATAACAGCGGTCAAAGAATTTACTGGTGAAGCACCGCAGAGTGACGATATTACTTTATTAATTTTGAAAGCGCTTTAGAAAACTATACTTTAACGAGCAAAGGCAGAACCACTTTTGCTTTACAGTTTGACTATTTAAAACTAAGAGGCGGACGAATATATTTTTTAGTGTCTACTTTTGAATAGCGTAACTATTTAATTCGACTAAAACAACTTAAAAGATAAATAGGTGCACACTATGCCTTCAATATTGTTGGTCGATGACGATAAAAATATTTTGTATTTGTTAGCTGAAGCATTGAAAAAATTTGATTACGATTTAATGTTAGCCAACGGAGGCGAGGAAGCAGTCAGCATATTGGAAAAGAAAACATTTGATCTCATTATTTCTGATATGCAAATGCCCAAGGTGAGCGGCATCGATATTTTGACTTCTGCCAAAGCGAAAGATAATGATACAGAGGTTCTGCTGGTGACAGGCTATGGCAGCGTGAAATCGGCAGTGAAAGCCATGAAATTGGGTGCCTTTGAATATCTTTCCAAGCCGGTTGATGTCGAAGAATTGAGACTGAAAGTCAGTCAAGCGTTACGGCATAAAGAACTGAAAATAAAAATCGCTAGGCAACAAAAGGAGCTGGATGAATATCATGAAATGATACAACGCGATTTAAAGCTCGCTCAACAAATCCATCAAAGCCTTATCCCAGAATTTTATCCTAATGAGAGCATTGATATTGGTGTGAAATATCTGCCCATGATTGGTTTAGGCGGAGATTTTGCTGATATTTACTTTGATCGAAAAAAATATATTTATATAACGCTTATCGATGTTACAGGGCATGGAATAAGCGCTGCTTTGTTGGTAAATCGCATCTGCAGCGAAGTCAGAAAATTAGTACGCGAGAGCCTGGAGCCGGCGCAAATTCTTTTTGACTTAAACAATTTTATCATGGATGTCTTCAATCAAACTGGCATGTTTTTAACGACCTTTGCTCTTCGTATCAATATCGAAAATAAAATGTTGAGCTATGCCGGCAGTTCTCATCCTTCGTTATTGCTTTGGAAAAATCAGTTCAACAAAATAGTAAAATTATCATCACAAAATATTATCATCGGATTTGATAGGCAGGGATCAAATAAATTTATCCAGGATCAAATTCAATTGCATAGCGGCGACAAACTCTTTTTGTACACCGATGGCATCATCGAAGCAGAAAATCGTCAAGGTGTGTCTTTAGGCATTCATGGTTTTGTGGATGTCATCCAACGCTTCAGACAGCATCCGGCAAAAGAGCTGGTTGAGCTGATATTGCAAGACATTCATGAAAAAAACTTTACCCAAGTTCGAGATGATATTTATTTAATAGCAATTGATATTCATTAATCCGATAATGAAAAAAATAGTGCACAAATATCGCA
>CAZNDR010000269.1:0-236 GCA_964571835.1 uncultured Cytophagia bacterium
TTTTTGATCTCAATTATGAAGCTAACGTCCAAGAATCATTTTTTACAAATAATCGCATTGCTCACAATAACTATTATTTTTGCCTGCGCCAAACAGATGCCGCCGCGCGGTGGCCCCGAAGACAAAACCCTGCCGACCATCGTCCAAATAGTGCCAGCTGCCGGTGCGACCAAGGTGGCAACTGACACTAAAATTGAAATCCTTTTCAGCGAACGAATGATTCATAATACTGTGGA
>CAZNDR010000269.1:246-6211 GCA_964571835.1 uncultured Cytophagia bacterium
GAAGAAATATTATATAAATGGAAAGGCAAAAAATTAACAATTGAGTTTTCTGATTCTTTGAAAAAAAATCGAACTTATGTCTTGACTATTGGCGCCAAAGCCAGCGATCTGCGCAATAATAAAATGAAAGATTCCTTTTCATTGGCTTTTTCTACGGGTGAAAAAATTGATGATAAACAAATTAATGGCACTGTTTACAGTTCAACACCGATTGAAGGAACACTGGTGTGCGCTTACCTAATAGAAAATGAGCACGAACCGGATCCCCAAAAAGTCTTGGCCGATTATTACACGCAATCCAATAAAGATGGAGCTTATAATCTAAGGTATTTGGCACCGGGAAAATATCGGCTTGTTGCTTTTAATGACCGCGATCAAAACCGAAAATACACTCGCGGAGTTGACGCCATCGGTATTCCCAACGGCGATGTTATCCTTTCATCTGATAAAAAAATGGTTAACAAGGTAAATTTCCAGATCTCCCTCGAAGATACGACATTACTCTTTCTCAGATCTTGTTACGCCATCGATCAATCCAAAATAGCCGTGCGTTTTAGTGAGGCAGTAAAAATTTTTGCCGAGCAGACACCAGAAAAATATTTCAAAATTTTCCAGCAAAAAGATGAAGCCATAACAGTTGACATTCTCTCCTGTTACGTCGATGCTAAAGATGGAGCTACCATTCATTTGACCACCAGTAACCAAAAAGCTGTGACCTATATTTTAGCTGCTCAAAATTTATTTGATCAAACCGGCAATGGATTGGATAGCTCTGGCTCATCTATCACTTTTGAAGGCAATGCCATACCTGACACGGTAAGACCAGCTATTATTTACAAATCGATTTCCGACAGCAGCAAAGCGATAAAAACTGACACGACATTTCAAATGATCTTTTCTGAAGCTATTCAGAAGTCTCCCTTTGAAAGGAATTTCCGTTTTTTAAGGAACGGTAGCGCGACTCTCAGCGGAAAATTTCATTGGCAAAATCCGGCAACTTGTCGTTTTGTGCCAGATAGTGCATTGACATATTTTACCAATTATCAATTCAGTTTCTCTTTAGATTCCACAATGGATCTTGCCGGCGATGTGCTAAAAGACAGTATCGGGACAATTTCTTTCCAGACACTCTCGAAAGATACCCTTTCTGCCATCAGTGGAACCTTTGAAGACAAAAATGGAAACGCCAGCGGCAAAATATTTTTGAGCGCGAAGAGTCAAAATAATTCCTACTGCATTTCGCTTAATAATCCTGGCGTTTATGCTTTTGAGAATATCCTCCCCGGAATTTACACGATTTACGCTTTTCGCGATGAAGACGGAAACGGTGTTTATAGCTTTGGCAAAGCGATTCCTTTTGTCCCGGCAGAACGCTTTACCTTTTATCCAGATTCCATAAAAGTCCGTTCCCGCTGGCCTAATGAGGGAAATGATATTATTTTAGAATAAGATGCTCTTACAGAAAGGTTGACATGATGAACACTTTTCAATATCAGAATGATGATCTAACCTGTGATCAAAAAAAGATAATCGATTTGGCTAAGAAATATGGCACGCCTCTTTATGTCTACAGTAAAAAATCAATCATTGACAAATTCAAGGCCATCGACAGTGCCTTCTCGCCAGTGAGACATACTATCTGCTACGCCATGAAAGCAAACTCGAATATGGAAATTTTAAAATTACTCGCTTCTCTGGGTAGCGGCGCTGATGTTGTTTCCGGCGGCGAACTTTATCTTGCCCTGAAAGCTGGTATTCCGTCAAATAAAATTGTCTATGCCAGCGTTGGCAAAACAGATCAGGAAATTAGCTTTGCAATTCAAAACAACATACTTGCGCTTAATGTAGAATCGGAGTCTGAACTGGAAGTTGTCAATAAAATCGCGCTACAACTGGGAAAAATGGCACCAGTGGCGCTTCGTCTCAATCCAGACATCGATATTCACGGGCATCCCTACATTTCCACTGGTAAATCAATCAACAAATTTGGCATCGACATCACCAGCGCCCTTAGTGTTTTTCAAAAAGCGTCTAAGATGAAAGGCATAACGATCGTCGGCGTTCATTGCCATATTGGTTCTCAAATCTTAGATATGGAATATTTTGCAGCTGGAGCAAAAAAGCTATTCGATTTTGTGACGATGCTAACAGCTAACGACATTGAAATGAAACATATTGACATCGGCGGTGGATTGGGCGTTCATTATCCGGATATTATTCCTGATTATTGTGTGGAAATAAGAAAAGAAGTGCCGCCTCCATCTTTGTTAGCGGAAAGAGTTTTGGAAATCCTCAAACCGCTTAACAAAGAAATTATTTTTGAGCCTGGAAGAGCTATGGTTGGCGAATCTGCAGCATTGATAACAAAAGTGCTGTTCGTCAAGCAGTCACGCGACAGTAAATTCATCGTGGTCGACGCCGGCATGAATGATCTCATTCGGCCCAGCCTTTATAATGCTTATCACCAAATTGTGCCACTCAAAAAAATGGCTGGGAAAATGGAAAAAGCCGATGTCGTCGGTCCAATTTGTGAGACGGGTGATTTTCTCGCCAAAGGCAGAGTCCTACCCGATATCAAACGGGGCGATTATCTTGCGGTGATGACAGCTGGTGCTTATGGTTACTCGCTTGCTAGCAATTATAATTCGCGACCCCGAGCGGCTGAAGTCTGGATTAATGGCGATAAGGATCTGTTGATTCGGGAAAGAGAACGAGTCGAGGATTGGATTTAAAGATGAGAAATCGATGAATTCGATCAAGTGCTCTGCGTGACTTAATCAAAGCGGCGCACTAAATTTTCCAGGAGACAAAACTTTATCTTCTGATTGGCGACAAGATGATTAAAGGCAGAATTTTTCTTAATAATTATTCTGCCACAAAATAATGCTGCCATGATTTTTTCAAAACAAGCAAAATATTTCCCATGTTAAAATTCACGAAACTCAGCGCCACTGGCAATGATTTCATACTTTTCGACAATCGGCAAAAAATGTTGACGGGCGAAGAGCACGACTTTTTTCGTCAGCTTTGTCAACGACGAACTGGCGTTGGCGCCGATGGTATTTTGCTGATCGAGCCAAGTGAAATATTTAATTTCTCCATGCGCTATTTCAATTCCGACGGTTTCCTGGGTGAAATGTGCGGCAATGGGGCACGAGCTGCAGCGTTTTATGCCTTTACTCAAAAAATAGCCAGCGCCGACGTGACCTTTGACGTGCTGGGTGTGCCTTATCACGCTTTTATTAATTCAAATTGGGTAAAGCTATTCATGCCGCCGCCGGTCGAAATAAAGGAATACCCGGGCGTTTTAGATGAATCGGAGTTTGATGAGGGCGGCTATCTGAATGTCGGCGTGCCTCACTATGTCATCTTCGTTCCTGATGTGGAACGAGTCGAGGTACTAACCATTGGCAGAAAATATCGCTATCATCAGGCTTTTGCTCCCTGGGGAACTAATACTAATTTTGTACAACTAGTTGATAAAAACAGTCTTAAAATCCGCACCTATGAACGCGGTGTCGAAGAAGAAACCCTGGCTTGTGGCACCGGCACGATTTCTTCGGCTGTGCTGGCACATCGACAAAAAGGGCTTCAATTGCCTTTGACAGTTCTGGCAAAAGGTGGTCTGCTGCGTGTTGATTTTGATGAAGATCTTACCGAAATAAAACTTGAAGGACAGGTTAACATTGTCTATCAGGCTGAATTGAACGATCATATTTTTTTGAAATAGATCTGACCAGAATTTTTCTTCAGTTGATTTTTGTTCTGTTTGGATAAAAGGAATAATCGATGCATGAAAACATTCTCAAAAGATTGATTTTCGGCGTTTCTCTGGGCTTGCTGACTGCAGCCTCAATTTTACTTCTGACAGAACTATTCTTTCCAGCCATTTTTGATATTTTTGAACTTCTCTCTCTGGATCAGAGATTTTCTCGTAAAATAAACAAATTAGAGCAAGTCCGCGGTGGAGACAAAATTGAAGAAATTGTTATTGTCGATATTGACAATCGCAGTTTGAACAAACTCGGTCGGTTCCAGCAATGGTCAAGAAATTACTATACTGAAATCACTGATTATTTAAGCCAAAGTGGCGCTATGATCATCGGCTTCGATCTGCTTTTTATGGAGCGCGATTTGAATCCCCTGGTCGATTCTCTATTTGTTGGAGCTACGCGCCAGGCAGGTAATGTTTGTCACGCCCTGTCTTTCTCCCACGCCGAGCCAGATGCTTTTTTGTACAAGATGAACAGGCCGCCGGCTGAATTGGATTATCGAAAGTTCTCTTTTCTTGTTCCTCCTGAGGTTCTCAATAAATTTCCTTCAATTGACCGTTTTGATGGCAAATTTTTTGAATTGTACAATGCCGCGCAAAAAATAGGTTTTGCTAATTATCAGCCAGATAACGACAGCGTGATCCGGCAAATGCCGCTGTTTCTAAATTTTGCTGGACGACTTTATCCTTCTTTGCCTGTTGCCATGGCCTTACAAATTCTTCACGTCCAGCCAAATCAAATTGCCATTCTCCCAGGAGAACTGGTGCAATTAAAAGTTACAGCGAAAAACGAAACCATGTTTTTCAATATCCCCATCGACGAGCAGGGGCAAATGTTAATCAATTATAATGGCACCTTTCAAACCTTCCGCTATGTGTCATTTTATGATGTGTACATGAAAAATGTGCCGGCTGAATTTTTTCAGAACAAAATCGTTTTGGTGGGCACTTCAGCGCCGGGACTAGAAGACATTCGACCAGTGCCATTTCAGGAAGCCTTTCCCGGCGTGGAGATCCATGCCAATATTTTGTACAACATTCTCAACCAGAACTTCATTTATCGTCAATCAAAATTTATGGGTTATCTAATTCTTCTCTTGCTGTGCCTGATTATTGCCATTATTTCTGCTTTCGGCAAAATGTGGATCAATGTGCCGCTGTTGCTGTTGATTGCTGGAAGTTTTGTCTACGCGACCCACTACTCATTCATTCAGAACAATTTGTGGATTGAAACTGTTCGCCCTTTTATTGGTGTGATTTTCAGTCAGGTGGCGGTGCTTGGCTACAAATATTTTAGTGAGTTAAAAGATAAAAAGCGCATCAAAGCGATGTTTCAAAATTATCTCTCGCCAACGCTGGTCGATGAGTTATTGCGCAATCCTAAAATGCTTTCCCTCGGCGGCGAACGAATAGTTGCCACATCTTTTTTTTCAGATATTAAAAATTTCACCTCGTTTTCAGAAAATATCGAGCCAGAACAATTGGTCGCCTACCTAAACGAGTACTTGTCAGCCATAACCGATATTATTTTGAAATATGAAGGATACCTGGATAAATATGAAGGGGATGCCATTGTTGCAGTTTTTGGCATTCCTCTGGCGCAGCGCGATCATGCGCTGCGCGCTTGTCTCGCGGCTATCGACATTCAAAATCGGCTGGTGCAACTTCGAATGCGGTGGAAAGAACAAAATAAGCCTTCGTTTGAAACTCGTATTGGCATCAATTCGGGGCCGATGATCGCCGGCAACATTGGCAGCAAAAATCGCTTCGAATACACTGCCATCGGCGACAGTGTAAATTTAGCGTCGCGGTTAGAAGGGACAAATAAAATTTATGGCACTTCCATTATCATCGGGGAGGCGACCTTTAATGCTGTGTCGAAACATTTGTGGTGCCGGGAATTGGATTTCATCCGCGTGAAAGGGAAAGTCAAACCGGTTCGCATTTTCGAGGTATTAGATAGAAAGCAAAATGAATTGGGCAAAAAGCAAAAAGTGTATCTCGATTATTATTTAAAAGGACTGGAAAGTTATCGACAGCGCGATTTTATCTCCGCTCAAACCTATTTTCACCAGGCACTATCAATCTATTCGGCTGATGGACCATCTCATGAGTTTATTCGTCGCTGCCAATTTTTTGCTGAAAATCCCTTACCAGCCAATTGGGACGGTGTTTTCGAAATGACCACCAAAT
>CAZNDR010000270.1:0-6209 GCA_964571835.1 uncultured Cytophagia bacterium
GTATTGCCGTTCTTAAAACTTTAAAACAAACTTTAATCAGGACAATATTCCTTAGAAAATTCTTGATAATAATTCCATTTTGATTTTAGATCCTCAATGATAAGCTTATCTTAAATCAAAGTCATCATTATCAACAGAAAAATCCAAAATCGGATATCGTTCAAAGACAGACATCATCCTTTTCAATCCTTTCTTATCTAACCAAGAATTTTAGCTAGAAAATTTATAAGCCTCCATTCTACGTTCGTAGCCATGTTTAATCGGATTATGATGAATGTAGTTAAAATGGGTCCAAAAATCCTTTTCAGATCGTATACACCAATCTCAATAATTTTACCACATTTTTCTGCCGACACAATTTTCAATTATATTCATTTTATAAGAATACTCATAATGAATTTTGCCGATCGCTCTGGGCAGATCAGATCCTTTTTTTTGATTTAAACAAAATAAAATAATGATTATCCAAAATCACCCACGCGTACAATTTAAAATTGAACAATCTGAGGAAATCTTGAATTTTATTAAAAAGCTTATCTTTTTCATATTCACCGATCAACTGGTAATTATCCAGGAAGGTGTGAGCTGTAAGAAAGTAAAGGAAATCATCAAGATAAATATGGTAAGGTTGATGTCTTTTATGCATGTTATTGTCTTTTGCTATTCATCCATACTTGCAGTTAAGGCGTTAGCCTTTTATTTTAATCTGCTCGTTAATCCCAAAAATAAAATCCTTACGGATTAATTCCCTTGAGTTGGAATTATTGATAACTACCAATTGAAAATGATGAAAGAATTTTGTTGCTACTTATCCCTTTTCACTTCAGCTTCACCTCCATCACCTTGCCGCCAGCCAGTCGGCTTTTCTCGGCCTGGAAACCCATCAGATGGCTTTCCATTGACGCTTCGATAGTCGAGGTTAGCAAATCCGCATTATGCTGACTTACAGCCTGTACAAAGTCGTGCACCAATCCATAATCGCCGCCGCCGTGTCCGGATTTGAATTGAAATGCTTGGCTCGCATCCCATTCGGTTAACTCCCCAGTCCGGAAATTATTAACCCACAGCTTTTCCATATCGCCGACCACATCACCCATCGTCCCCATCACCCGAGTCCTTCTGCCTTCGTAAGAGGTAAAGGCTTCCATAGAAAAAGCGACCGTGATCCGGTCTTCAAATTCAAGATTAGTGATTTGATGATCAGGCACATCATTATCGCAATGGTAGACACATCTGCCGTATTGGTTGTTTTTAAGTTCTCGCAAAATGGTGGCGTCTTCGTGGCTCTCAAGTTGCAGGTGTCCCAGATAGGATTTTCTTTTCAAATAAATCTTCAGCGCTGAATAAGGGCAATCCTTCTCCACCGCACAACCATCAGTGCAGCGAGTCGTGCTGCCTTTGGGCGCATTCTCTTTTTTAAACCAGCGCAAAAAACCAAACGACGAGACTTTTTTACAAGGCTTGCCCAGCAGCCAACGAAGAATATCCAGATCGTGACAGGACTTGGAAAGGATGATAGGATTTGATTCTCTGGAGTTGCGCCAGTTGCCGCGCACAAATGAATGGGACATGTGAATGTGACCAATTGGCTCTAAATGTTGAATACTAACGACATCACCGAGAACCCCCGAATCCATCACCTCTTTCAATTTTCGGAAATAGGCTGTGTAGCGCAGCACATGGCACACCGCCACAATGCGGTCTTTTCTCTTGGCCAATTTCATAATGTCATTGCACTGCTCCCAGCTCTGCGCAATTACCTTCTCCAGTATCATATCATAATTTAATGCCAAACCGGCCATAGCCGGGCCATAGTGCAAATTATCAGGCGTGGTAATAATCAACGCATCAGCGAATTTGGGGATTTCGAGCGCTTGCTCCCAGGTCACCCATTGCTTTTGTTCGGGGATTTCATACTTTTCCGCGAACCGCTTTCTCCGATAGTCGATCGGTTCTGCGACTCCGACAATCTTCAATTCGTCGGGAAATTGTTTGCTGTAGCCAGCGTAAACATTGCCGCGATTGCCGGCACCCAGCACCACAGCCGTAATCGGTTTTTCTGGCTTTTTATAGCGGCTGTCCTGTGGAAAACTTATCGGAAGTGATTTTGTTGGTTTCGCCATCGCAGATGCGGAGGCGCCGAAAGCAAACAGACTCCCCATTTTGATAATATCTCTTCGATTCCAATTATTATGTTTCATCGCGCTTCTCTTATTTTAGTCAAAGTCATTTTTAATTCATTTTTCACCAGCAGTAACTCACGCCAAAACGTTGAGCCGCGAGAGTAAAAAAATAAATCGGTTTCAGCGCATCGCCTGTTAGCTTATTTGCCAAATTTAGCCATATTAAATTTTAGCTCACTCTCGTCAATTCGATTTCAAGCCTGCTCAAATCATCCTTCTCTGCCAAAAATTCACCCCAAAATTTTCTTCAAATCTTTTTTTTTCTTGCGGCTTCACTCAATTCCCAAAAGCCAACATATTTCTGGGCAATGGCATTGATTTTCTGGACTTCTGTTGAAACAAGGTCAAGATACTTCAGCGTTGATTTTTCCACTCCCTGTTTCTCTAACTTTGCTTTAAGCACCTCGAGATTGATAGCGGTGGCATGAACGTGATTTTTAATTTTATGAGCAAAACTTTCTAAACTCTTTTTGATTTCACTGTCGGCCATTTTTTTCTCCTATCCATTTGTGCACTTTTGCCAGCATGGCGTCTAAAGAAAAAGGTTTGCTCAAATACTCATTACAGCCAGCGATAATTGCCTTTTTTTTATCTTCCTGAGCCGTTTTGGCAGTCATGGCAATAATAGGCGTTTTTTTTAATTCAGCATGTTGGCGGATCTTTTTGGTTGCCTGATAGCCATCGATACCAGGCATCATCATGTCCATTAAAATTAAATCTGGTCTGAAACGCAAGGCAGTCTTTATTCCTTGTTTTCCATTGGAGGCGAATAGCACCCGGTATCCCTTACCTTCCAAAATAAATTTGGCTGCATATTGATTGTCCTGATTATCATCGACCAGCAAAATCAACGGGGATTTTTTAGCTTTGCTAGTGCGGCTTGCTGGGTGCGTTATCTTTTTTAGCAGCGGCATGGACTTATCGCTTTGCCTGTCCACCTCCTCTTGGAAATCTTTAATGGGAATAAAAAAGCGAAAAGTCGACCCGTTGCTCTTGCTGCTTTCCACCGCGATTTCGCCACCTAACAATTCGACCATTTTTTTGGTAATAGCCAATCCCAAGCCGGTGCCCAGATATTTTCTTCGATCCACTTTACGCGCCTGGCTATAGGCGACAAAAATATTTTTCATTTCTGCTTTGGTCATGCCGATCCCGGTATCTGAAATACTGAAAATCAAATGCGCCTTTTTTTTATCAAATTTCACTTCCAGCTTGATGTGCCCCTTATGGGTGAATTTCACAGCATTAGCTAATAGATTGGATAAAATGCGGCTTAATTTATCTGAATCGTTAAAAATATAAGTGGGCAAATTGCGAACAAGTTTTGTTTTTAATTTTAGTTTCTTTTGTTGGCACAGCGAACGAACCATATCCACGTTTTCATTGATCAAATTAATCAGAGAAAAATAGGAATAGCTCACTTCCATTTTTTCAGCATCGATCTTGGAGAAATCCAGCACATTATTGATCAGTTTCAATAATTCCCGTCCATTCTGCTGAATGAGCTTCACCTGTTTTTTTTGCTCAACATTGAGTTTTCCAGCCAATCCCTGCGCTAATATGTCGGTCAATGAAATGATCGAATTTAGCGGCGTGCGCACTTCGTGCGACATGGTGGTAAAAAAATCAGTTTTTATTTTACCGCTTTTGGATAGTTCCCTTGCCCGTGCTTCCGCATCCGCCAACAAGCGGCGATTTTCCAGAGCAACGGCAGCTTTATTAGCAAATGACTCCAACACCTGAACCGCTTTTTCATCGGGAACTTTTTTATCAGTGGGCAAAAAGAGATTAAAAAAACCGAGGATTTTTGTTTTCATTTTTATTGGGATAATTAAAACATCACTATTTTCCCAAAGCTGCTGGCCATTTGACAATACAGTGGCTGCCGATTGGCGCGCATTTTTTTTGAGGTAGGATTTACTAATCCTGAACTCTTCTTTGACAAACTTAAATACATCTTTGTACAGAAAATCTCGGTCGTAAACAAAACGGCGAATGCGAGTGGCATCGAGGCCTTCATAGCCAATAATTTTAAACTCATTCGTCTCCTCGTCTTTGACGGTGCAAATGACAATCTGCCAGCCCAAACTTTTTATCACTTTGCTGATAATTGTCAACATTTTTTTGGGTTCCAGATTGAGCGTGAGCTCTTCGCTCACTTTCAAGATTTTTGAAAGGTGCTCGACCTGAACTTTTAATTCGTGGGTGCGTTCTGCAACCATTTTTTCCCGATTTCGCGAATGAGCCTCCACCTGCTGTTGCATGGCTCTGAAGTCAGAGATATCGCGACCAACACACATTGCGCCGACATTTTTCCCCTCGGTGTTAAACATATAACGTACTTGCCAGCTACAAACAATCGTCCTGCCATCTTTTGTTTTCAATGGCGCTTCAAAATTTGATAGTTCCACCTTCATGGCATCGCCATAATTTTGGCGCAGCCGATCCAGATCAGAGAGAAAATCAGGCAGGCGTTTGCTGGTCAATTCTTTTGCTTGATAGCCTAACAACTGCTGCCCATATCGATTCACGAAAGTGCAGTTGCCTTTTTTATCCACCACCAGCAAAATATCCAGCATGCCAGCGATCAACGTTTCATAATAAGATTTCGCTTGAGCTAACTCTTCTGTTTTTGCCTGCAGCTCAGTGGTTTTTTCTTTAATCTCTTTGGCTAAATTTTCTGATAACTCTTTTAGTTGTCCTTCAGCTTCTTTCTTTTCAATAATCTCACAAACGACCAACCGACAGCCGCCAAACTGCTTAAAGCTGTTTTGGATGGGCGCAGCACTTATCAGAACAGGGATATTTTCGCCATTGCTGCAGTGCAGCAGGATCTCAAATTGGTTGTCGCAGCCAGCTTTTAATTTTTCCAATTCGATTTGATATTTTTCCAAATCAGCAGCGGCAATAATTTCCTTATCTCGTTTGAGCTTTAGTTGTTTCGCTGGGTAACCGATTTGTGCGGCAAATTTTTCATTGAAAAATTGAACTGCGCCATCTTTATCCAGTTCACAAATTCCGGCGTCCAATCCATTGAGCGTCTCCTTTAATTCTCTTAATCCTCGTTCGCTTTGAAAAAGCGAGTGCTCCAAATCGCTTCTTAATTCAGCTTCTATTTCTAAAAAATGGGCATTGCCCACAAAATACGTCCAGACCAACAAAGAAAAGCCGACAAACTGCCACATCAATGAGGCATCGTACCACGCATCGCCAAACGACTGCCCGAACAAAAAATAAAGCTCCGAATAGAGAAAGAACACAATGGAAAGAGTAAACCAATAAAAGTTGTCAAACTGTTCCAGAAAGTAACGGCGACATCCTTTTATGCCGGCGACAAAAAGAAAAGCCGCCCCGCTAATTGCCAAGGCCGTTACGACTGTCAAGTCCAGCGGCAGCGCCGGCGCATCCATGGCAGAAAACAACAGCAGCAGAATTAGCATGCTGATATCAACTAAGATAGCGCCCGCTGAAATAAATAGAATACTTTTTCTTTCCTTGCCCGGTTTGACAATTTGGTCGGTTCTAAAAATTGACAGACAGAGAAAGAAATAAAAAACCAAATAACCTGCTTGCTCAAAATAAAGCAGATCGACTAATTGGTTAGCAGCAGACGTGCTATCTTTTCCATAAAATAGACCAAACAAGTGAAAAAATAGCGCTGAACTACAGCCGACGATCAGGCAAAGATAGGCATTTGATTTTTGGAGGGTAAACATTTTCAGATTAAAAATCAAAACGGCAATGAGAAGCAAATACCTGACCTGGTGTAAGAATAAATAATGATTGGGATTTAGCAGAGAAAAATTGGGCCGACTCGTCAGGCCAATGATCCCCAGACAGAGCAGCAAAACAAGCGAAGCGAGCAGAATGATTTTTATTATGCTAATTTGATGTGGATTGGTTTCAATCATTTGTCAGGTGTTTTCACTTTTGTTATCGCATTAGGCTAAATATAGTCCAAAAAGTGCAAAATGTCAATATAAAATAAAGGTTGACCATTCGTTTTCGGATGGCAAATATTTTAAT
>CAZNDR010000271.1:0-6179 GCA_964571835.1 uncultured Cytophagia bacterium
CTGATCACCTTCCTCCTGTGCTTCTGAATTATTTTGATTGATCTGAGCCAAACCGGTTAGACCGGGTTTCAATTCAATGGCCATCTTTTCGCCTGCTTTTTCCTTAGCCTCAATTATCCTTGATCCCACCAAACTTAATTTCCCCATTAACACAGACCACAAGGCTGGAAGTTTTTTTTGCCACTCGGATAATCCATGCCCATGAAACTCAAAAATTTGTACTTGTTTCGCTTGAGTGGTGAAAATTGTCTTCGTCATTATTCTGGCGCCTTTGAACCATTTCAAAAAAAGCATTTCTGGATAAAAAAGCATCAGCATCAATGCGGAGAAAAAAATATCAAAACCTCGTTTCAAAATTTTGTTTGAGGTTCGATTTAATTTATAGTCGATATCAATTAACGGCAAATCGCCGATATATTCAATTGATGCTTTACCAATAATAACATCCATGCTGCTGGGGATCATTTTGTAATTGACATCGCTTCTTCGACTATGAGTAATGATTTCTAAAATGCGGTTGTATGATAAATTTTCCGTGGAAAAAATTATTTCTTTTGCCTGCGTTTGTCGAATAATGGCATCAAGATTTTCTATCTTGCCGAGCAGCGGTGCTTCTCCTGCTGTGGGTGGTGCAATTGTTGTCTCTGTGTTCACCAAACCACAAACTTGATAGCCCGTGCTCAAATTGTTGCTCAATTTGCGAAATATTTCCCAACCCGAATTGGCTGAGGCAACAATAATCGCCTTTCTTCCCAGCATGACCTGACCTAACAATTTTTTAAACGGAAAAACCTTAAACCGCGAGATCAGCTTAATCGTAAAACGCCAGCCGCCCAATAGCAAAATATTAAAAAATCCAGCGATCAAAACCACCGCTCTAGAAAAAGCGTACTGGTTGAAGAAAAATGTTAATGAGGTATTGAACACCAATCCCAGCATCACGCCGTAAACCGTCTGCAGCGATGAAAATTTAGATCGCACATAGCTGTTGGTCAGGAGCAAACAAATCAACCAAATCGTCGAGTACACCAGCATTACGATCAAATACGATTGCAGCGGGAAAAAATCAAACCTCAGATAAACACCCAAAAAAATGCCGATCAGCATTGAGGCATTTAAAAGGATAAAATCAATTAGTCCCGGCAGCAGCAGCGAAGAAAATTTCGCTAAAAAGGAAAGCGACGCTCGAATCCAAATTCCCAATAGTAAGATCCATTGCGGAACATGGAAATAGCGGTTTTGATAGTGTTTCTCCACGAATAAATTCATGGCCCGATAAAATTGCAGGATCAGATCGCGGTCGCTTTTCTTTGAACTCTCTCCTTTAAAATGAATGATTTGAGTGTGCGGCACATAAAAAATTTTCCAGCCCGCTTCCCTCAGCCGATAACACCAGTCCAAATCTTCGCCGTACATAAAAAAGGCTTCATCGAGATAGCCAACTTTTTCGATCACCTGTTTACGAAAAAACATGAAGGAACCAGAAATCGCCTCCACTTCATAAGTTTCATCAGGATTCAAAAAGGTCAAATTATATTTGCCAAATAATTTGCTGCTGGGAAAAATGTGGCTCAGTCCGATGATCTTAGTAAAGGCAATCCAGGGAGTCGGAAAACTGCGTCGGCAAGCCAACTGCAACGTACCGTCGGGATTCAATATTTTGCATCCCACCATTCCACATTTCGGGTGCTTGGCGAAAAAATCAAGTATAACAGAGAACGTATCTTCCTGAACGATGGTGTCAGGATTAATCAACAAAATATATTTGCCGCACGCTTGCTTCAGCGCCTGATTGTTGGCTGCGGCAAAGCCTCGGTTGTCACTATTGGCAATAAGCGACACTTCAGGAAAATTATTGTTAATCAATTCCTGGCTGCCATCGGTTGAGGCGTTATCAACGACAATAATTTCATAATCTAAGTTGCGACCAGCTTTTTGAATGGAGGCTATTGCCTGCTGCAAAAACTCCTTGACATTATAGTTGACGATAATAATTGAAATATCCATCAGGCAAGTTCTCTGCTGGTTTTCTTTTCCAATAATCTGAGCGCAACTTACAAAAATTTTTGAAAATAGTCAAGTTTTAAATATGGCTGGGGATTGATTTTAATAAGAAGGGCATAAGAAAAACTTACTTATGCCCAAAATTGTCAATAAGCCTTTTAAACCACGACCCGGAAGTCGTGGCCATTAAAAGCATTTTCTGAACCATTTGATCATGGCAAAATTTCAATAATTTATTATCGATCCATTTTTGCCACCAAATATTTTAATGGTTTGCGCTAGAAATAAGCAATTTTTATAAATAAGATAATCAAACACCGGCACTCAGTCAAGTTATTTTTTCTGACTCAAACAATCAAATAAAGAGAGGACACAAATCAAACCAATTTATGTCCTCTCTTTTTTGCTATTACTAAAGATATAAAATAATTACCAGCATTCACCCTACCGCAGCAGCATCATCTTCCGCACCTGGCAAAAATCACCTGCTTTCATCTCCAGCACATAAATAGCAGATGTCGCCAAATCGCCTCGATTGGTTCTGCCGTCCCATTCGATCGAATGGCTGCCCGCATTTTGTACTTGATCGATTAAGCTTTTGACCTCCTGTCCCATTATGCTGTAAATTTTCATTTGCACGCGCGAGTGCCGAGCCAATTCATAAAAAATGGTGGTCGTGGGATTAAAGGGATTGGGATAATTTTGTTTTAAAAAGAAGCGATTAGCTGTTGATAAATTGTTGTCCTTTTCCTCCACAGCAACGACACCCGATACAGTAAAACTGCCGTTGCTCACCTGTGCGACCGGTTTTCCAGAATTAAAGAGCATATTCGCAACAAGCAAATCGGTTTTTGAGGCGTTGTCGCCAACGATATCAAAGTTAATATAAAGCAGAATTCCCGCTCCCGACAATGAATCAGCGCCGGTGGCTGAGATAATCAATTTTCCGACGCTATCTCTAATTGTTGGCGTCTCCCAGATTTCAGATAATGCGCCCTCAATCTCGATGCCACTTGCGTCCAGAACCTGCTGGTCAAAAGCAATTTCAGCGCGGTAAGAAGTAATGTTGAGATTAGTTAGATCATCAACCATTAGTGGAATGGCGATACTCGCACCAGATTTCCCGGTTGTGTCAGGAAGAGATACCTTCACGGTATCGATTTTTTCGAGAAGCGTGATATTTCCCCCAGTCGCATCGACCCAGGGTTCTCCGTCGTTGAAAATGATCTGGCTGAAAGTCAAAGTCGTTTGGGTACCGGCATCACCCACGGCATCAAACTTGATATACATGAGCACGCCGGCACCAGATAATGCTGTACTATCGGCACAGGAAATTTTCAACATTCCGAGGCTGTCCTCGATGAGCGGCGCTTTCCAATTCTCAATCAAACTGCTATCAGTGGTAAAACCCGTAGCATCCAGAACGTGTTGATCGAAGACTAAAGTCAGCTTGAATGAATAAATCTCGAAGCCGGTCACATTGCTAATATTAATCGGTACAGCAAAGCTGACGCCAGCATAAATACTAGTGTCGGCAATAAAAACTTCCGCTCTTCTAAAAGCATCATTTGGCGTTGGTTTAGCTTCAGCCCAGGTGGCATTTAAATCTTCACTTGTTTCATCATGACCGGTGATACCATTTCCGCCTGTTCTATTTTCAAAACCTTCACCATTGTTTATTCTTTGAGCTGAAAAATTCCTTTTTGGAGAAACGACTACTTTTTGATTTTCAATTGGCGTGTCATTGAGATAAAGCGATGAATCCGAATCTGCATCAGGGCCATCGATTTTAAGACCTGTTTTATCGATTGCTTCATCAGGAACCTGACCACCATCATCATACAACACATAATCCACATCCTGCACCAGGTCTGATTCTCCATCCCAATAATAAAGAATAATTATCTCATCGCTATTGGTCAATCCGGAAGTTAATCCTTGAATAGAGCCGGGCATTGCCTCTCTCAAATCGGGCGCATCATAGCCAGCCGCGCCGTCCTCAGCCATCTCATAAGTTGGATAAACACCGTAAACAGCAAAAAAGGCCGAGTCGCCATTTAGCGCCACTGTCTGATAGCACCCCGGTTCGATTTTAGCATTTTCAGGAAACCTCGCGTGGAAATCACTATAGCTGCCGCCGCCATAATTTTTCCCAGTAACAATATTATAATAATATTTACCACCGGAAACATGGGTAGCATCTGTCAGATAATAATTCGACAAGTCGATAGTCAATTGGGTTGGATTAAAGATTTCAATAAACTCGCCCTCCGTAGGCGTGACAACAAATTCTGAGATGAGCAGATGGTCGTTTTCCGGGGCTGAAACCAAAGCTGGATTTGTCAATACCAAAAGAAGCAGGAGCAAAAAAACGGGGATATTTTTTTTCATCAAAGTCACCTCCATTTATTCTTTGTAGTTAATTGTTAATACTGTTTTGTCAGTAGAAAAAAATCACCTCCTTCCTGCATTAATTTTGTTAAATCATAAAGTGAAATCCAATCTAATTGATAAATACGATATAACAATTATTGCTGATTATTTTTTTTTATTAAATCTTTAGCAGCAATATAAATATTTTGGTCTTATGATGCAATAAATTTTTGCAGAGGAAAAATATTTTTTGTTATAAATTTTTTCGAGGCAAGATTTGCAGATTGATCGAGGTAAGGCAAAAAAGTGCAGTCATGTTTTTGAAACCTGTTTCTTTAATATTCCAAATCAAACAACTGATCCTGTTGAAGAAAATTTTCTTTATTGTTTAAACCTGGCGCCGCAGGTGTCGCGGATTATTAGTTGTGGGTGGAATAACTTTTTAAAAGCACCATTGGTCGATGGATTTCGAACTTTCTTTATTAGCTGCTCCACAGCTATTTTGCCCATCTCATACATGGGTTGCTTCATCGTGGTCAGGTTAATGTATTCGGACAGCTCTATCCCATCAAAACTGACAAGGGCAATATCGTCGGGAATTTTTAATCTATTTTCTTGAAGTGCTTTGATGGCGCCTACTGCTTGAATATCGCTGGATATAAAAGCGGCCGTTGGTCTGGGTGGTTTTAATTGCAACAATTCTCGCATGGCTCGGTAGCCAGAGACTTTATTAAAGCCATCATTATAATTCATCTCCGCATCATCCTGTGGACAGACATTGAAAATGCACCGTTTATCAAGAGTGATATTGTTTTGCTTTAATGCCTCTCCAAACCCTTCCAGCCTATGCCGTGCCGGAGTCGAATTCAAGCTGCCGTTGATCATGGCAATTTTTTTATGCCCAAGATCAATGAGATGTTGTGTTGCCACAAAAGCGCCTTCTTTATTCTCAGTAGCGACAGAGTCCAAATTTTCGTGAAAGCTATCTACCAAAACGATCGGCAATTTTGATTGAATAAATCTTTTTGAATATTTGTCGGAAATGGTCATGGAAATAACCAATACACCATCTACCCTTCTCTCAGTGAGAGCTCGCTTAAAAAATTCCTCTTTGCGTTCAAAATGGTCGACGCTGTATAACAATAAATCATAGCCATGATTGCTGAGAGCTCGCTGAACACCATTCAATAATTCGAAATAAAAATAGCCTGTGAACATAGGCACAATGCAAGCAATAGTGTTCGTGCAACGCCGCGCTAAACCCTGAGCCATGGCTGAAGGTCGATAACGCAGCTCTTCAATTACCTGCAATACCTTCTCCCTCGTTTTGGGCGAAATCTGAGAGCTGTTATTAATAACCCTTGAAACAGTACCCAAGCCCACACCAGCCCTTTTAGCTACATCATAAATAGTCACCCGCATAGATGTATTACTCTCTGACTAAAATTATGCCTTCTTTGGTTCCGATGTTTATAATGAATGGCATTTCACTAATTTCTATCGTCTTCAGATTCAGACAATCTTGCCACCTTCCTCGATCTATAGTCAACTTTGTTTCGCACTGTTTATCGGAGTTATTTATCACCACGACAATTTCTTCATCATTAAAAACGCGCCTAAAGCCAAAAATAGAATTACTATCATCCAATAAAACGGTGGCAAAAGATCCCAAGCTAAGCGCTAAAAATTTTTTTCTGATATGAATCAGCTTTTTATAATAATCGAATAATTCAGCATTAAAAATATTCTGATCTGGCGGGCGGCTTTTGCCGAAGGGATGGCAAATTTCGTCATCATAAGTT
>CAZNDR010000272.1:0-6175 GCA_964571835.1 uncultured Cytophagia bacterium
ATCAAAATTGCTACGCAGCGCTGTCGAATTCTTGATTATTAAGCGGCAAGCTATTCTTTTAAATGTTGCAGATGGTTGTGGGACAAAGCCTAAACATTAATTTAAATCGCCTGCAAATTTGATCATTTTTACGGAGCAAAATGTATTTGTCTTTCTTTCAAAAAATATTCATAATCGTCGAGGTGAAATCGATAAAATGAGCGAATTCCTAAGCTCCACTTTTCCCCAATGCTTTTAAATACATGCCTTGCATGCACTGTGTCAGAATAAACTCAAAATCAAAATACTCTATCAACTTTTGGGCAATAAAATTTCTATTTTTGCTTCGGTTGTTTTCAATCAACATTTTTCCACCATAAAGCACTTCAAACAAAAGCACCAAATTGATTTCCCCCTATCAACCAGATCAAGTTCTTGAATCAGCAAATATTAACATCCCGACTATTTTCTTTTGAATTTCATCTATCATTCTGTTTCAAATCTGCTTTTGATTGCGCCGAATTATTCAGCCTTAAAATAAGAATAGTAAAAATGATTTGCAACAAAAAGTTTTGCTATTCACGCGGTTGATTTTATTTTTATCATCAAAGCCAACTTCATTTAGCAGACCAGAATTTTCGTTCACCGATTTATTTGACCATTTACAGAATTTCATTGGAAAAATTATTATTGCTTTATTATATTGATTTGGATTTTCACAAGAAATTCTACCTCTGAATTTTGTTGAGCAAGCCGATGAATTTTTTCAAAATTATTTTTTTGGTTGGTCCTTTGTTATGGTGCAATATTTGTTTTGGGGGAAACCAAAATCATGCTTCCTTAATTAAAGGCAAAATTACCAATCAGAAAAATGAGCCGTTAGCCTTTGCCAATATTTTTCTCAAAGGAGGCACAGAAGGAACCATTTCCAACGAATGGGGTGAATTTTCTTTTTTGACTCGGGCCACGGGCAAAGTGATTTTGATTTGTTCCTTTATCGGCTATGCTCCGTACGAGAAGACTTTGGAATTGCCAAGTCACAGCGATCTTATTCTGAATATTCAATTGCGGCAAGAACTGGTGAAGGGTGAGCAGATAATGATTACTGCCAGCGCCTTCACCGCTTCCGCCGAGGAAGAAGGAGTCACTTTGACTGCTTTGGACGTGGTGCGAACGCCTGGCGCTGCGGCTGACCTTTTTTGGGCGATCAAATCCTTCCCCGGGCTGCAGCAGGTCGAAGAAGGCGCTGGGCTTTTCGTGCGCGGCGGTGACGTCTCGGAAAACGTCATCTTGCTTGATGGCGCTATTATCAATCATCCTTATAAATACGAATCGCCCACTGGCGGCTATTTTGGCACTTTCAATCCATTTTTGCTCAAAGGCACTTTTTTTTCCAGCGGCGGATTCTCAGCACAGTACGGAGAAGCCCTATCTGGTGCTTTAGCTATGGAAAGCCTGGATTTGCCTGACCAGCGAAAAGCAGGAATTGGTCTCGGTTTGGCGGCGGAATCAATTTTTTTGAGTCTGCCAGTTATTAACGACAAATTGGGCTTCTTCCTTTCCGGCAACCACAGCAACACCAAAATGATGTTTGAAATGAACAACAATCGAAAGGAATTTTCACAATATCCCTTTTCTTATGATCTCAATTTGAATGCCGTTTTCAAAATCAACGCTGATAGCCAGTTGAAGTTTTTTCTGTTTCGGGAAAGCGATCAAATCGGTGTGGAAGTTGATGATCCGGATTATCCAACACAATTTCATGGTAATTCCGCCAGCCAGCTTTATCATCTCAGGTATTCATCATTGGTAAAAAAGAAATTTTTGATTCAAGCCAATCTCGCCTTTAATAATTTTAGGCGACAAACAGAACTGGCGGTGATGAATCTCGATACTGAGGATCAGCTTTTTCAATCAAAACTCGACCTCGAAAGTGAGGTTTTCACAAGTTCATATTTCCGATGTGGTCTGGCATTTTTTCGTTACCAAACAGTCATTTCAGGAATTGTCGCTCAAGAAAAAATGGATATGAATCCGCTGGCGTTAATCCAACTTGTTGATACTGACTATGTTTCGAATCGTTGTGCTCAGTTTTTCGAACTGGAAAATTTTCTGCCCTTTGGAATTAAATTGATCAGTGGAATTCGTGGCCAGCTGGAGTCAATTTCCAAACAATATGTGTTTGATCCCAGAATTTCGATTCTTTACGTTTTGACAACCCATTCCAACCTCAGCGCCAGTTGGGGCATTTATCAGCAATATCCAGAGCCGAAATATTATGATCGGTACATGGGCAATACCCGACTTTCTGCCATGAAGGCACGGCATTTTATTTTAGGTTATGCTTTTCAGCAAGAAAACAAGATGTTCCGGCTGGAGGGTTATTATAAAAAATATGATAAGTTGTTATTAGCCGATGAGCAATTTCATTATTCAAACGATGGTCACGGCTACGCCATGGGCTTGGATGCATTTATCAAAAATTCGCTGGGACCCATTTCCGGTTGGATTTCTTATAGCTGGTTGAAAGCACGACGGAAATGGCTGGACTTACCAGTGCTGGCGCCTCCCTATTTTGATATCACGCACAATGTAACTGGCGTGCTCAATTTTAATCTGCTGACAAATTTAAGCTTGGGCGGCAGTTTTCGCTATGCCACGGGAAAACCTTACACGCCAGCACCTAAAAAATATAACCAAGCTAGAGTG
Source organism: uncultured Cytophagia bacterium (assembly GCA_964571835.1). GTDB lineage: Bacteria > Zhuqueibacterota > Zhuqueibacteria > Thermofontimicrobiales > Thermofontimicrobiaceae > CAZNDR01. Next base: position 2,689 of record CAZNDR010000272.1, read on the forward strand.
CCATCTTATCAAAAATGGGACGTCACTTTTTCTTATCTGCATCATTTTTTTGCCTCAAATTTGACAGTGTTCTATTTTTCGATTTCCAATTTATTCGACCGGATTAATATTTTTGATTACCGCTATTCAGCTGATTTTAAACGAAAGGAGCCAGTCGATAGCGCCTTTGGCAGGATGATTTATTTCGGCGCTCAATTTAATTGGTGACCTTTGATTAAATGTGAGTGACAAGCTTGTCAATAATTAAGAGATTAAATTTTGCTGTTAGCAAAAAGACAACCGTTAATGTCAAACTGCAAATCGCTCAATTTTGGCATTAACAATCATTGAAGCTTTTAAAAGGGGAGAGGCATTTTGGCAAACAATTTTATAATTCAAGTGGATAATCTGCAAAAAAAGTATGGCTCAATCACTGCTGCAGAAAATGTTTCTTTTCAAGTGCAACAGGGTGAAATTTTTGGCATGGTAGGTCCCAATGGAGCTGGCAAAACCACTACCATTGAATGCCTGGAGGGATTACGCACACCTGATGAAGGTGATATTCACGTATTAGGATTGAATCCGCAAAAGGACAGCACCTTGTTGGCACATAAAATAGGTGTTCAGTTGCAAGAATCAGCTTTATTTCATCGCATCAAAGTCTGGGAAGTTTTGGATTTGTTTGCCTCCTTTTATCCCCGCCCGGCAAATTGGAAAAAATTGCTGGCTCAATTTGAACTGGAAGAAAGCCGGGAGCAAGTTTATGCCAAGCTTTCGGGCGGTCAGAAACAACGGTTATTTATTGCGCTGGCACTTATTAATGATCCTGAACTGATTTTTTTGGATGAACTGACTACTGGGCTTGACCCACAAGCGCGGCATACCATGTGGAATATAGTTAGAGATGTCCGGGCACAAGGGAAAACAATCTGTTTGACTACCCATTTTATGGAGGAGGCAGAACGCCTGTGTGATCGCGTGGCTATTTTTGACCGCGGAAAAATTGTCGCCCTTGATACGCCGGAGAATCTCATTAACAATCTCAAGGCAGAAAATCGAATTCTTTTCAAACTGCAGGGCATAGCCAAAGAATCGCTCGACCAGCTGAAGCAGACGCAAAGTGTGAACAGAATCGAATCAGTTGGTGATCGAATAGTGATTTCAGGTTTCGGAGATAGATTAGTGGCTGACGTGGTTAATTTTCTTGTTGCTAACAAGATTCCCTATCGTGATCTGCGCACCGAACAGCCAAATCTCGAAGATGTTTTTCTCGCGCTCACCGGCAAAAAAATAATAGACTAATGGAGGCAACAATGCACGGTTTTTTCAAACTGGCTATAATCGAATTTAAATTATTTCTTCGTGAACCACAAGCCTTGTTTTTCACCTTAGCTTTTCCATTGATGATGTTATTTATATTTGGCACTATTTACGGGAATGAACCAACTCCATTCTTTGGTGGATTCGGATCAGTTGATGTGTCTGTGCCCGCTTATACGGCAGTTATCATTGCGACCAGCGGCTTAATGGGATTGACAATTTCAGTAACCAGCTATCGCGAGCAAGGAATATTGCGTCGCTTCCGCCTCACCCCACTTAATCCAATATCCATTCTGGCAGCAGAAATTTTTATCATTTTTTTGATGACGGCAATCGGGATGCTGCTTTTAATATTAGCTGGCAAAATTGTTTACGGCTTACGGTGCGCAGGTAATCCTGTTTATATTTTTGGGGGATTTTGGTTGAGTTGTTTGAGTTTCTTCTGCTTGGGATTCGTACTGGCAAGCATTTTTCCCACTATGCGAACGGCGCAAACAGTCTCCATGGCCATTTATTTCCCCATGATCTTTTTGACCGGCGCTACCATACCCAGAGAAGTATTACCCAGCGCCATTCAAGAGGTTGGTCAATTATTGCCGTTAACTCATGTCGTTAATCTGTTGCGCGGTCTGTGGATCGGACAAAGCTGGAGCAATTTTGCTAAAGAAATCTTTGTGTTGATTGGCATGGTTTTCATTGGGATCTGTCTGTCAGTTAAAGCCTTTCGTTGGGAATAGAATCCAATTTGGGAAAAAAGTTGTGTTGCGACTAAGTACGTTATTTCATAAATTCTTGGAGGATTCAATTGTCAACAGGGAGCGCACTCAAGCACTAATAAAAGTGTTGAAGCAGTTCTTAATTTGTCGTTTTATTTATTTTTCACTCTGCTGAAGCGGTGTGCTGTTTCAAGTGCAGTTTAATATTTACAAGAGCGCTCCGCTTCAGGGGGGTGACAGCAAATTGCCGCAGCTAAAAATAACCGCTTCAGCGCTTTCCAAGGTCTCAATCGTGCGGGAGGTTATTTTTATTGTCATCAAAACAACATAAGCGCGTGGCAAAATTAGAGCTAAACTTCGGCAACGCTGAAATGTCATCCTGGTTTCGAGAAATCGGGAAAGGGTGAGGTCCCATTTCACTAATGCCAATGTATTGGCAGAGTCCTCGATTTGCGATATACTTGAATAACATAGGGGAAATAAAAATGAAAAAAATAGTTTTGATGATTCTGCTTCTGGTGCTAATGCCTATTTTAATTTATTCCCAATCTGGGCCATCAATTGATTCGCTAATTATTCAGGGCAAAAATTATCTGAGGCTGGGATTCAATAGCTGGTCCGAAAAAGACTTATTAAATGCCAGAGCCTATTTTGAAAGACTTTCCATTAGTTATCCAGATAACTGGCTGGTGCATTATTATCTTAGTTTGGCAGACTATCGACTGATGTCATTTTGCTTTTCGCGACCGAAGATGAACGAAGCAACAAAATTTATTGATGATGGAATTGAGCATTTGCTCACAGCCACTAAACTACAAAAAGACATCGCTGATGCCTTCAGCTTGCTCAGTTCTTTGTACGGGAACAAAATTGCGACTAATCCTATGCTGGGCATGACGCTTGGGCCTAAATCTGGTTTAGCCATGGCCAAAGCGATGCAGCTCGAGCCAAATAATCCACGAAATTATTTCATTGCTGGATTATCGGCTTATTTTACTCCGAAAATGTTTGGCGGCGGCAAAGACAAAGCTGAAGAAAATTTGCGCTGCGCTATAGCCTGTTTCGATTCGGTCAAAGTTGACAATCCGCTTTTGCCGGATTGGGGATACGAAGAGGCTTATGCCTGGTTGGGCGTCCTGCAAATGGAACAGGAACAATTGTCGCAAGCAGCCGATTGTTTTGCCAAAGCCTTGGCTATCAATCCCCAATACAATTGGATTATTTATGCGCTGAAACCTGAATTGGATAAAAAAGTTTCCGAGCAGAAAAAATAATTCTTGAATCTCAACAATAATACATTTAACTTTGCTTAAATTCTTTCAGAAAAGCATATCTTCACCGGCGCTAGCTTTGAATCTGTGCTTTAATTTGCGATTAAAATAACGGAATAATGGCAGTGATGCTACTCGAATCAAACAATAAAAAGAAATTTATCCTTTGGGGATTTTTTCTATGGACGTGCTGGGTAATTT
>CAZNDR010000273.1:0-6104 GCA_964571835.1 uncultured Cytophagia bacterium
CATCTTCAAAGCGGTAATTTTTTGGACGATGATACTTTTCGTACAATGGCGGCTGGGCTGAATTCATGCTAATGCGAATACTGTCCAATCCTGCTTCAAATAGCCGGATTATTTTTTCCGGAAAACTGGCATTAGTGTTTAAATTGATGACTCCTTTTGTTGTTCGGTGGCGGATGGCTTTAATGGCTTCTTCAATAACTTCGGCAACTAATAGTGGTTCCCCTTCGCAGCCTTGACCAAAACTAATAATGGCGTTTGGCGCATTTTCCAGATGAGGAACAGTGAATTCGATTATCTCTGCCACTGAGGGTACAAAATTAATTCTATTCTGTGATGAGCAGACACCGGACTCTGTTGGCTGTTGGGAAATGCAGCCCAGACATTCTGCATTACAGGAAGGACTGGTCGGCACTGGGCATTCCCAACGCTGCAGCACCAAATTTCGCGCTGCGGGGCAGCCAAAGTTCAGCACACAGTTTTCCACCAAGTGGTTCACTAACCGATTATTCGGATATTGCTTCAGCATGTCGATGGCATTTTTTTCGATCGCCTCACAATCAAAATGGCTGAAATCCTGACGGGGATCAGCATCGATGCGTTGGCCGGCAACATAAAATTTTTTATTTAGCCAGCCGATAGCAGTATAAGCATAAAGAGGAAGGTTCTGAGCGACGGATGCAGAGACAAACGCACTTCGATAAAGCTGGACATAAGCCGGCGCCATAAACGCGGCTGCGGCAAAAACTGGTTCGCCATCATATTCCTGAACTTCTACAAATTCTTGGCGCTTAGGATGAAAACCAATTGGCTTGCGCTGCGGCAGATGAAAGAGATCGCTACCATTCGGCAAGCGGATTATTTCCTGCTGGGCCGGCAGAACATAATGCGCTAACGCCATGCCTGCCATTTGTAATTCAGGAATTTCAAATAAATTTCCTTTCTCGTCACTGACAACCAGAAAGGGAAGTGCGGCGCCTTTATTCATGTCGATGTCCTGTTTCTTTATCTGTTTTAATTTTGTCCAAACTAATGTATTGAATTGTTAGCAAACAATCAAGATGATATTTTGAACCTTTATTTAATTCCAACGTAATACTTTAAAAATTGAATCAAAACTTTCAGGCCAGGTTTTGAATTCCTATCTCAAAAACTATTGCCAGAAATCATACCCTTGTTTCGTTTAACTTTTTTCAAAAATAATTAACTATGAGGTGATTTATGAGTGTTCTAAAATTTCTTCGCTCTTTTGTGTTGATTTTTTTTATTTTCATTTTTTCAACTTTGCTATTATCCTCTCCGGACGAAGGCATGTGGACTTTCGACAATCCTCCGACTAAATTGCTCAAAGAAAAATATAATTTTACCCCCACCACAGAATGGCTGGACCATGTTCGTCTCTCCAGCGTGCGCTTTATGGATGGTGGCTCCGGATCGTTTGTAAGTCCCAATGGTTTGGTCATGACGAATCATCATGTGGCAATGGGGCAATTGCAGAAGATTTCCACTGCTGAAAAAAATTATGTCGCCACTGGTTTTTTGGCCAAAAATTATGCAGAAGAGATCCAGTGTCCCGATCTTGAAGTGAATGTTCTCTACTCAATGGAGGACGTGACGGATCAGGTCAGGTCGTGTATAAAGGAAAAAATGACGGATGCAGAAGCGCTAAAAGCCCGGCAGGCAAAAATTGCCGAAATCGAAAAGAAAAGTTTGGATGCTACCGGACGGCGGTCTGAAGTGGTCGATTTATATCACGGTGGCGAGTATTGGTTGTACCGTTATAAAAAATATACTGACGTTCGGCTGGTCATGGCGCCAGAAAGACAGGCTGCTTATTTCGGAGGGGATTATGATAATTTCACCTTTCCGCGCTATGATCTGGATATGGCTTTTTTCAGAGTTTATGAAAATGATAAACCGGTAACACCGGAACATTACTTTAAATGGAATTCAAGCGGAGCTGAAGAAAATGAATTGGTTTTTATCTCGGGCAATCCTGGCTCTACTGACAGGTTGTATACCTATGCCGAACTTGAAGTGCAACGTGATTTTCGTTACCCGCTAATTCTGAACTACCTCAACAAATACCTTGAAGCACTGCGGTTTTACAGCCAAAAAGGAGAGGAACAACAGCGTCGCGCTCTGGGGATGATATTTGGATTGGAGAATTCAAAAAAAGCATTATCAGGTGAATATCAAGGTTTGCTCGATGAAAAGTTGATGGAGGAGAAGGAAAAAGCTGAACAAGAATTTCGCGGTCTCATTGCTAACAATCCGGCGTGGAAAAAAGCTTACGCCGATGCCTGGAAAATTATCGACAAAGTGAGCGCCGGAAATCGCGCTGTCTACAGAAAGTTATTTTATCAGAATTTTCGCGGATCACGTTTGGCAAATTTTGCCTTGAATATCGTGCGCTATGTGGCCGAGGTCGAAAAGCCAGATGCAGAGCGTTTACCCGGTTATCATGATTCGGAATTAGATGAATTGAAATTTCGTCTCTTTTCTCCGGCACCTATTTATAAAGACATGGAACAAGCTGTTTTTACTTTCACTCTGCAAATGTCTCTTGATGAATTGGGCGTAAATGACGAATTTATCAAAACCGTGTTAGGGGGAAAAACGCCAACCGCAGTAGTGGCTGAAGTTATTAATGACACTAAACTTGATGATCCAGCTTTTCGAAAACAGCTACTCGAAGGCGGTGAGAAGGCAGTCAACGCCTGCCAGGATCCGCTTGTCCATTTGGCTCGATCAATCGATCCGTTATTGCGCAAAAATGAAAAATGGTCGCGTGAAAATGTGGAAAGCGTTTTGACAAAAGCCAGAGAAAAGATCGCCAAAGCACGATTTGAGGTGTATGGCAAAAATGCCTACCCCGACGCCACTTTTACGCTACGCCTGGCTTATGGAACTGTCAAAGGCTATCCCATGAATGGCACAATTGCTCCAGTCAAAACGACTTTGTACGGACTTTATGACCGTTCGCTCTCGTTTGGAAAAAATAAAGATTTCGCTCTTCCACCGCGATTTTGGGATCGCCAGGGACAGCTTGATTTGTCAACGCCAGTGAATTTTATCAGCACTTGTGATATTATTGGTGGCAATTCGGGTTCACCGGTAGTGAATAAAAATGGAGAGGTTGTTGGTCTCATTTTTGATGGCAATATTGAAAGCCTGTCCGGTCGTTTTATTTTCGATGAGGAAAAGAATCGAGCTGTCGCGGTGCACACAGCTTATATAACTGAAAGTCTGCGCAAATTGTACGATGCCGGTTTTTTAGCTGACGAGATTGTCGGTTTGAAATAAATTTCAAATTAATAATTAATTAAAAGAACGGTCAACTGAAATAATTTTTGACCGTTCTTTTTGTTGATTTATCAAAATTTGTAAAGAAAAGCCACGTCGGAAAATTTTCAATGAACGAAGCTATTCGTCTTACTACACTAACTAAAGCTGCTGGCTGAGCAGCAAAAGTATGTCAAAAGGACCTGGCGCAGGTGCTGCGCCATTTGCCAAAATTTAAAGATCCTAACTTAATTTATGGATATGATACCGTCGGAGATGCGGGTGTTTATAAAATCAGCGAAGAAATCGCTATCGTGCAGACAGTGGATATGCTAACGCCAATTGCCGACGATGCCTTTTCTTTTGGTGAAATTGCCGCGGCGAATTCTTTGAGCGACATTTACGTGATGGGAGCACAGCCAATCACTGCTTTGAATATTATTGGTTTCCCCAGAAAACTTGATTTGAGTTATCTGGAAAAAATAGCGCAAGGTGGCAGCTCAAAAATTCAAGAAGCTGGCGCTGTCATTTTAGGCGGCCATACTATCAATGATGAAGAATTGAAGTATGGTCTGGCGGTCACAGGAATAGTGCACCCTGATCAAATGGTGACCAATCAAAATGCTCAACCCGGTGATGTTTTGATTATAACCAAGCCAATAGGAACTGGTTGTATTTCGACGGCTTTAAAAGCCGGCCAAGCTTCAGACAGCGCTGTGGAAAAAATCAACCAGAGCATGAGAACTTTAAATAATAAGGCAGCCAAAGCCATGATGGAGATCGGCGTGCACGCCTGTACCGATGTTACTGGCTTTGGTTTGTCAGGACATGCCCTGCAATTGGCTCAAGCGAGTAACGTGAGTTTAGCAATTGACTCAACACAAGTACCAATTTTTGAGGAGGCACTCGCTTATGCTGACAGGAACCTTTTCCCAGGTGGCACGATAAAAAATGAAAAATTTGTTAATCCTTTTTTGTCCGTTGATCCTACCATCAATAGAGAACTTTACATGTTACTCTGCGATGCGCAAACCTCGGGTGGATTGTTAATCTCAGTGGCAAGGCCAAAAGGGGAGGTTCTTTTGAGTCAATTAAAAAGCAACGGTGTCGAGGCAGCGAAAATAATTGGCGAAGTTCTTTCCAAACAAGAGAAGGTAATTTATCTCATTTAAGTTTTAGCCCTCGCTAATATAAAAAAAATTTTGTTCATGGATAGTTTAAACCGAATCGATCGACGATGCAGTAGCTTCAAGTGGGAGAAAACTAAACTTCTATTTTAGGTTTGAGTGGAATGGCTCCTTCAACCTTGTTTCTATCCGAAAAGACTGCAAACCAATTAGGCAAGCATGCTGCTTGTGAAACCATTGGTGAAAATAGCCCAAATTGTTTTTATTAGCCCAAAGTTTGAATTGCCTTTTCGAAGAATCATCAAATCAACTCTGATTATTCATTTTTTTCTTCAATCACTATTTTTTCTCGTCTGCTATTTACTAAAATCCGATCCAATTCCTTTTTTAGATTGTTGATCAGGGCTAGACAAAAATCTGCTGCCAGTTTTGGCACTTCAATATTGATGTTGTCGATAGTATCGGTATGCCAATGCCAATTTGGAATGAGGCCATAGTCATCAGTGGCTAATAGCAGAATTGCTTGAAAACCGCGGCTGGCTGGCACAATGGCATCGGTGTAAGCCAGTGTATATTTTGCGCGTGTCACCGCTTTAAACTTTTTGTCTTTGGCAGTTTTTTCAGCAGCTTCAATTAGTTTTGGGGAGAACTTATAAAAATTTAACATTCCTTCTCCAAGGTAATAATGCAAATTACCACTGCCATTATTGTCAATATTAATAAAAAAAGTTTGACGTTTATTGAATTCGTGTGAATAGGCTTTCAAAAATTCGGTCATCCCAATAGCGCCCACCTCTTCGCTGCCGGTAGCCACAAACCAAAATTCGACCTCAGGAAAAGACATCTCTTTAAGTCGCCTCGCCACCTCCAGCATTACGGCAACGCCGGAGGCATTATCTGATGCGCCTTCGACTGGCTTGCCAGTAATTGCAGAGGAGAGCAGAACAATAATTTGTCCCAAAATATGAGCCCCGCATAAGGATATTAGAAGAGTGACCAGCAGGTTATTGAAGCCTGCTAATTTTAACAGGCACAGAAAAAACAGCGTTAAAATTATGCCCACGCCAAACAAAAAATTAAAGCGAAATTTGGAAACGTTTTTCGGATGCCACAATAAACCCGACCGTGCCGAATCATAGTGAGCTGTAAAAATGATTTTGAAAGGTGCGTCTTTGTTTTGTTTTCTGCCGACCACATTTTGTGATTTGACAAAACGAAATAAGAAAGCCAACGGCTTAAAGCGGGTGGTAAAATGCCCCCAAAAAAGAGTTAGCCCAATTAAACCGATAATTATTGATGAGAGCGGCGCAACAAAACACCATCCAGCCTGGACTAAAAAAAGAGTCGTGATGAAAATGAGCTCCCAACTGTAGCGCTGTTGAGATTTGAATTCCTCTACATGGGCAGTCAGACCGATGGTTCGCATAAAGTGTAAGAGGTGTGTTGCAGCACGCTGCTCATTTTCAGTAGCCGAAGCGCGATGTTTTAAAATGCACAACTCGCCAATAATTCGTTGCAGAATCATTCTTAAATCCTTATAATTAAAGTGGTGGATCACCTTGTAATAGCCGCACCAGTTTGATTTGCTGGTGTCTTTCAAACGCTATGAAGGACAATAATTGTTATTGTGTCTTTGCAGAAAAATTTTTATATTATAGAAAAAAATAGCCAATTTATCAAGCACTATTTTTTGGT
>CAZNDR010000274.1:0-6094 GCA_964571835.1 uncultured Cytophagia bacterium
GTGCGGGGGGCTACGTTACGGCGGGTTTGGGCATTTATGACACTATGCAGTACATCAAGCCTGACGTGGCGACTATTTGTTTAGGGCAGGCGTCGAGCATGGCAGCGGTTTTGCTTGCTGCTGGGACCAAGGGCAAGAGGTCAGCCTTGCCGCATTCGCGGGTAATGATTCATCAGCCTTTAGGTGGCGCTCAGGGAATGGCTGCCGACATTGAAATTCAAGCGCGCGAGATTATCAATATTCGAGAAGAATTAAACAAGATTTTATCCAAACATACCGGGCAGCCAATTGAAAAAATTGCCTCCGATTCAGATCGAAATTTTTTTATGGGAGCCGAAGAAGGGAAAGGCGACGGTATTATCGACGAAATCATGAAAAGCAGAAAGGAAACCAAAAAGTAGCCGCTTGGCTACTTTTTAAAAGCCAGAGGCAAAAATGGATGACTTTAAAAAACGGCGCGAGCGATTATTTACTTGTTCCTTTTGCGGTAAAAATTCCAATCAAGTCGATTGCATAGTAACCGGACCTGATGTTTATATCTGTAACGAATGCGTCAAAAGCGCGGGTGAAATAATCAAAGAAGATATAAGCCGTCGCGCGCTGGTGGCAAAGAGCAAAATCCGGACTCCGGTCGAAATAAAAAATGAATTGGACGCTTATGTTATCGGTCAGGAGCATGCTAAAAAAATCGTTTCGGTAGCCGTCTATAACCATTATAAACGCGTGGAAACGGCTGATTTACTCAGCGATGAAATTGAGTTAGAGAAAAGCAATATTTTGCTGGTTGGGCCAACCGGCACTGGCAAAACATTTTTAGCACAAACGTTGGCTAAATTTTTGCAAGTCCCCTTCACCATCGCCGATGCTACCACCCTTACTGAAGCCGGCTATGTAGGTGAAGATGTAGAGAATATTTTGGTTCGTTTGCTGCAGGCGGCGAATTATGACGTCGAACTGGCCGAGCAGGGTATTGTTTACATCGATGAAATTGATAAGATTTCGCGAAAGTCGGGCAATCCGTCCATTACCAGAGACGTTTCTGGCGAAGGTGTCCAGCAAGCGTTGCTCAAAATACTGGAAGGCACTATTGCTTCGGTGCCGCCAAAAGGAGGGAGAAAACATCCGGAACAAAATCTGATAAACATCAACACCAAAAATATTTTGTTCATCTGCGGCGGTGCTTTTGATGGCCTGGAGAAAATTATCAGCAATCGTATTGGCAGAAAAGGTGTCGGTTTTGGTGCTGAGTTGAAAAAAGCTAATACGCATCAAACCGGCGAGGTATTACGATTCCTTCAGCCGGAAGATTTGCTGCAATTCGGTCTCATCCCAGAACTAATTGGCAGATTACCCATCGAGTGCATTTTTGATGAATTAAATGAAGAGGCATTGTTTAATATTTTAATTGCCCCCCGAAATGCGCTAACCAAACAATATAAAAAGCTTTTTCAGTTGGATGAAGTCGAGTTAGAATTCGAAGAAGCGGCATTACGCGCGATCGTAAAAGAGGCGATCAAACGCAAAACTGGTGCCCGCGCTTTAAGAGCAATCATGGAAGATATCATGCTCGATATTATGTTCAGGTTGCCCGATATGAAGGATGTGACCAAATGTATTATCTCTCAAGAGGTCGTCGACAAACGAAAAGAACCTGAATTTATTTACAAAAAAGTCAAAAAAACAGCCTGAATGCGCCAGAAATTAGTTCGAGAAAAGTATGACAAAGCGAAGCTTGAATAGAAAACCAGTTTAAACCAATAAAGAAATTTGCCCAATAAAAAGTTACTACTTGGACGTTCCCATAAGAAATCTTCCCGCGAAACACATCTTAAACAAGGGGAAGATTTTTTTATTTCTCAAGCTGATTCCGAATTTTTTAAACAATAATCAAATTAATTTGTGACTGCTCAGTTTGACCTATTGCTACCACACACCAGGGCACGAAGTTTCACATTTACTTTATTATTTTCTTCAACTCAGCATTTTTCAAGTTTTATGATGAAGAAAAGTGCGCCGCCTCTGGTGACGGCAATCCTGCCTATCTATTTATTGCGCACTTTAGTTCCTGTGAGCCTTTGTCGCTGATCAGTTACAATAATTTATAACTGCCTTAACTATCAAGAAAATGCAAGTTGTTTCGGCTAAATTTATCGGTAGCTTCACCAGCACAGACCAGGTGCCCAGCGATGACCTGACAGAGATCGCTTTTTGCGGGCGCTCTAATGTTGGCAAATCCAGTCTCATTAATTGTTTGCTCAATCGGAAGAATTTGGCCCACACCAGCTCGACGCCAGGGAAAACCCGCCAACTCAATTTTTATTGTATCAACGACAGTTACTATTTTGTCGATTTGCCTGGTTATGGTTTTGCCAACGTATCTCAAACCGAGCGACGAAGCTGGAAAATTTTGATCGAATCATATTTCAAAAAAAATGGAAAGTTGGCTGGCATCGTGCAAATCATTGATAGCCGACAAGGCATCACAGCTTTAGATCAAGAAATGCTGCAATGGCTTCACTATCTGCGGTTGCCGGTGGTTGTTGTTGCCACTAAAGCTGATAAGCTATGCAAAAGCCAAAAGACACTGAGATTGAAAATAGTCAGCAAGGAAGCGCAAAAATTTCAGGCTGAAAATGTCATCGGTTTTTCCAGACTCAGCAAAGAAGGTAAAAAGGAAATCTGGCAAGCTATCGACAAATTTTTGAGTTTATCGAAAGAGTAACAAGTTTTATTTGCCCTGGCAGCAGATAAAAAGAAAAATTTTTCAGAACAAAATATGCACGAAATCTTTACGACAAAACTGTCGGTGAGGCTCTGAAATTATGAAGAGCGCTACTTATTTCCAACTTGAACAATAAATATGGCTAAGTCAACAAAAGAGTATCTGCTGCTGACGGCAGGTCCTGTGCCGCTTTCTCAAGCAGTCAAATCGATATTGAGCCGTGCCATGACTTATCACCGCAGCCGAGAATTTATTGAGGCTTTTGACCGGCTGACAGCGAATTTGCAGTACCTTCTGCAGACCACGAGTCAGGTTTACACTTTAACAGCCAGCGGCAGCGGCGGAATGGAGGCAGCGATAGTTAATTTTTTTAGTCCCGGTGACGCGGTGCTTATTGTTGAAAATGGCAAGTTCAGTGAGCGCTGGTCGCATATCGCCAGGTCTTTTCAGCTTCAGGTGAACCGTTTGTCCTTACCCTGGGGGCAGAGCCCTTCAGCCGAGATTATCAGTCGACACTTGTTGAGCTTACCTCAACAAAAAGGCATTTTCCTGACTCATTGCGAAACCTCTACTGGCGCATTGACTAATTTACAAACAATCGTACCTCAAATCCGCGAGCTTTCATTTGCTCTCATCGTGGTGGACGTAATCAGTTCGGCAGCGATTTTGCCTTTAAAAGTAGACGAATGGGGAATTGATGTGGCGGTGTGCGCTTCACAAAAAGGTCTGGGGCTGCCACCAGGTTTGGCCATGCTATCGGTGAATGAGAAGGCATGGCAATTTGCGGAGCATGCCACGTTGCCCAAATTCTATTTTGACATCAAACAGGTGCGGCAGTCTTTATCTTCAGGCAAAGGGGCAGCCTTCACACCAGCTATCCCGTTAATTTTGGCGGCTGATTTTGCGCTGCAGCAGATTCGGGAACAAGGATTGGAAAAAATCTGGCGGCAACGACACGAGCTAGCGGCAAATTTTCGAAGCAAAATTGCCAAGATGGATTTGTCAATTTTTCCACTTCATCCCGCCGACGCATTGACCGTCATTAAGACCGATTTTTTTCAAGGCAGCGAAAAACTGAAAGCAAAACTCAAAGAACAATTTGCGATAATTGTCTCAGGCGGACAAGGACAGTTAGTCAATAAGGTAATCCGCATCGGGCACATGGCTAATGTCGAAAACAAAGACCTAACTAAATTTTTGGAGGCATTACAAATCATTTTAAACAATAAATGATAATAATGCCTGGGCATAGGCAAAGGTCAAGGAAAGGAAAATTGAGAAAAGCTAAAAAGGCAAATCAGAGAATTTTCTTAATTTGAGGATTTGAAATTTCTTTGACTTTCTTTTGCCTAAATTTTTAAAGTGTTTTACAAGCAGTAGGCTTTGCTTCGGCTGCTCTCAGCATGACAGTGTTGAAATATCTCCCTGAGTCCCGAGAAATTGGGAAAGAGTAATGTCCCCGTTCACAAATGTCATGTTCTTGGCAAAGTCCACGACTGGCGATAGACTCAAATATTTTTCTTTGTCTATTTCTTTAGCTTTACCTTTTCAAATCATAGAGGGGAAAATGGCTCGGATACTGATTGTTGAAGATGATTTAAACACCCTTTCCGGATTGGTTGAGATAATCAAGGATGAGGGCTATGATGCCGTCGGCGTGAACACGGGCAAGAAGGCGCTGCGCTTGTTGGAGCAGCAGCAGTTTGACCTGATGCTGACCGATTTGCGTATGCCCGAAATGGACGGCATTGAATTATATTTAAAATCAATATCGCTCAATCCTGAAATGAAAACAATTGTCATGACCGCTTATAGCTCGGTGAAGGATGCTGTTGACGCGATGAAAAAAGGGGTGTACGAATACCTCACTAAACCGCTCAATCTCGATGAATTATTCTTAACGATCAAAAAGGTCGTTCAGGAAAAACAAATAATCGATGAAAATATTGAGTTGCGGGCTCAGATCAAAAAATCGTACCGCTTCGAAAATATCATTGGGGCAAGCAAAAGCATTCTGGACATATTCAGAAAAATTGAAAAGGTTGCTCAGTCTCAGTCAACAGTGCTCATTCGAGGTGAAAGCGGCGTGGGAAAAGAATTGGTAGCGCGAGCTATCCATTATAACAGCCCACGGGCAAATAAAACGCTGGTCAATATTAGTTGCGCGTCTTTGCCTGAGACGCTGCTGGAAAGCGAATTATTCGGTTATGAAAAAGGTGCTTTTACCGGCGCGGTATCACAAAAAAAAGGACGGTTTGAGCTGGCAGAAGGAGGCACTATTTTTCTGGATGAGATCGGCGATATTACCGAAAGCGTTCAGACAAAGTTATTGAGGGTGTTGCAGGAAAAACAGATTTCCCATCTTGGCGGGACAGAATCCATCCCGGTGGATGTACGTATCATCGCTGCAACCAATCGCAATTTGGAAAAGGCATTAAAGGAAGGCAAATTTCGCGATGATTTATATTTTCGGCTCAATGTGATACCGATTCTCATTCCACCGCTGCGAGAGCGCAAAGAAGACATCCCGCTTTTGTTGGAGCATTTTGTCAAAAAATCTTGCCAGGAAAACAAAAGACCCTTGATGAAAATTGCCAGCGAAACCTTAGCATTGTGTCTTGATTATGACTGGCCCGGCAATGTTCGGGAATTAGAAAACGCCGTTGAAAATGCCATTGTGCTGGGAGAAGGGGAGGTTATTCTGCCTGAATTTATGCCATTGACCATTTATTCAGAGCAGAATGTTGAATTTCACCAGCGTATTGTCAGCGATACCAAAGATGAATCCTATCATAAGAAATTGGAATTTGCCGAACGGACGATTTTAAAAGATGCTATCGAAAAAGCCGGTGGCAATAAATCCGCGGCAGCGAAAAATTTGAAAATCAGTCTGCGCACCATGAGATATAAAATCAAAAAGTATAATTTATAATTTCGTGCCTGTTACTACAAAATCATAAGCCAGACATAACCCACGCATGAATCGGGAGATTTTCCAGTCGTTTGTATTATCCAAAACCTCACATTTCAATTGGACTTCACCAAAATATACAACGCTCCGACGCCAAAAACAATATTTCCCAGCCAGGCTGCCAACAAAGGAGGCAAATTTCCATTATGTCCCAAACTTTGGCTTACTTTGATAATGCCAAAATAGAGAAAACAAATAAACAAACTGATGCCAAAGCTCACAGCCGTTCCACTACGCGTTTTCCTCGAGGCTAATGGTGCGCCGAATAAAATGATAATCAAATTGGCGAAGGGGAAGGCAATTTTGAGATACAGCTCCACCAACCATCGATCTGGATTTCCACCAGTTCTTTTCACCTCACTGATAAAATCTTTAAGCTCGGAAAAATTCATCTCGTCAGC
>CAZNDR010000275.1:0-3845 GCA_964571835.1 uncultured Cytophagia bacterium
TTCCAATTCTATTTCTCATAAATTTATCTGGTCACTCCATGAGGACCCCTCCGGGCGAATCTGGATCGGAACGTATTTCGGATTAAACATCTATGACCCACTCACCGAAAAATTTACTCGTTATCTACAGGATGAAAGGGATTCAACCAGCATCAGCAATAACATTGTAAACACCATATTCGAAGATAGCGCCGGTAACATCTGGCTGGGAACTGAGAATGGGCTTAACCGCTATAACCAGAAAAGCGATAATTTTACCCGTTTCTTTTTCCCGGGACAGTTGGATTCGGTCAGCTTTTGGTGGAATAACAACACTATCCGGGCAATCAACGAAGATAAAAATGGCAAACTGCTTTTGGGAACAAGCAATGATTTTCTCATATTTAATCCGAAAACAAAAGAGACGACTACGGTTCCTTATGTATTCCCTGAAAAGAAGCGCTGGCCGCAAGTATTTTCTATTTGTAAAGACAGGCTGGGCCATTTCTGGATTGGCGTTGTAGCCGATGGACTCATTGAATATAATCCCGACAACGGTGAAACCCGATTTTATAAGCATGACGCGAACAATCCTGATAGTTTTGGCGGCCGTTTTTCTACCTCTGTTTACGAAGACAAAATCGGTCGATTGTGGATTGGCACTCCTGATCAGGGGCCTGATATTTTTGACAGAACCGCCAGGCGGTTCGTGCACTATCAACCCGAAAATAAAAATGAGGATAGTTTTACGGGTCGTCATGTTTGGAGCATCTATGAAGATAACCACGGTAACGTATGGATTGGGACGAGCGGCAGCGGTCTCAATTTAGTGTCAAAATGGAAAAAACCGTTCAGGCACTACGTGCATGATCCACAAAATTCCAATAGCCTTGCCAGCGGAGAGGTCACAAATTTTTTTGAGGATAAAGATGAAAATTTATGGATTACCCATTTTCCCAATAGTATTAGCTTGGTAAATCTTAATACCGGTATTTTTACCCATATTACCCACGATCCGCAAAATCCCGCCAGTCTGAGCCGAGGTGCAATTTTCGATATTTGTGAAGATAGATTTGGCTTCCTATGGTTAGCCGCTACCCCGTATCTTGACCGGTTGGACAGAAAAACCGGTTTGATCAAGCATTATCAATACGATTCGTCCAATCCCAAAAGTCACGCTTATACCAATACCAGTTGCTGCTATGAAGATCACCAAGGAACACTATGGTTTGGAACCATAAACGCAGGTTTGGAACGATTCAACGATCGCAATGAAACCTTTGACCGTTTCTGTTATGATGTGGCAAATGCCAAAAGCATCAGCAGTAATTGGATCTATGCCTTGTATCAAGACAAGGCAGGGGATTTTTGGGTCGGCACAGATCAGGGGCTATGCCAGCTTTTTTATGATAGCAATGGTAAAGAAAAGTTCATCCGCTATCAGCAAAATCCATCCCAACCAGAAAGTATTGCAGGAAACGATGTAAAGTCAATTTATGAAGACAGAAATGGTAAGCTGTGGATCGGAACTGAGGCGGGATTGAATCTATTTGACCGGGAGAAAAAAAGTTTTACGACGATCACCGAACATAATGGTCTGCCCAGCAATGCCATCATGGGCATTCTGGAGGATGATCAGGGACGGTCTGAAGGTAAGGCTGGCAATCTCTGGCTGCGGACGACACGGGGCATTGTGAAATTCAATCCGGAAACAGGGACTTTGCGGGTCTATGATGAGCGTGATGGCTTGAAGTACTGTAAATCTATCATGGAAGGTTATGCCGCTTTTTATAAAGGCAGAGGCGGAGAAATATATTCCGGCGGCGCCAATAGTGTAGCGGTATTCCATCCGGACAGTCTCAAGGATAATCCCAATCCCCCCAAAATTGTGCTTACTGATTTCAAAATAAATTATGAATCGGTGAAGATCGGACCTGATTCGCCCTTGAAAAAATCGATTACTTTCACGGATATAATAAAGCTGGCTTATAATCAAAACTTCATCTCATTTGAATTTGCCGCTCTTGATTATACTTCACCTAGGAAAAATTTATATGCCTATAAACTGGAAGGTACTAATCCTGACTGGATCTATACCGATGCTTCACGACGTTTTGCCACGTACACCAGTCTCGACCCTGGCGATTATGTTTTTCGAGTCAAGGGCTCCAACAACGATGACGTGTGGAACGAGCAAGGCGTTGCCCTAAGAATAGTCATCACGCCACCGTTCTGGGCGACAGTCTGGTTTCGCTTGCTCTTCTTAATCGCTGCCGCCGGCTTGCTTTACCTGGTTTATCGTTATCGAATTAACAGGGTACTGGAAATGGAGCGAATGCGTATTCAGATCGCCAGTGATCTGCACGATGACATCGGTTCGACCTTGACCAAAATTGCTGTCCATTCTGAGACCATTCAGACTACCAGCGCAAAAAATAAAGTGATGGAGTCTTCACGAAAAATCGGCGACATGAGCCGCGAGATCATTACCACCCTGAGTGATGTGGTCTGGTCCATCGATGCTCGCAACGACACGGTGGGAGATTTGGTTGATCGTATGCGCGATTTTCTGGACATGGCTTTTCCACCGGGAAGCATCCAGATAGACTTTCAGACCATGGGCTTGCATTTTCAACAGAAAATTAATCAGACGTTGCGGCAAAATATCTATTTGATATTCAAAGAAGCCGTCAATAACGCTGCCAAACATGCCAAAGCCAGCCAAATTCGCATTTCATTGACCAACGGCGAAGGCAAATTCCGCATGGAGATCGCCGATAACGGCATTGGAATCGATGTCGCCCAGCAACGCAGCGGGCATCACGGTTTGGCGAATATGCGATTACGGGCAGCGCGAATCAAAGGGGATTTGAAGATTGTAAGGCAGCAAGGTACGCGGGTGATATTGACGGCTAAAGCGATATAGAATGAATTCAGCACGCTAAGACGCAAAGTCGCCAAGTCCAAAAAGAAAAAAATGAGTGGATTAATTTGCTTTGCGTGCAAAACAAAATTTGTTTGCAGCCTTGAGTTGCGAGAGGAATAATCTATGATAGAGAAATACACAAATATCCCATCAAAATGGGATAGAATTTAGAAAATAACTCGAGTATATTGTAGCATGATTTCAGTCGCCATTATAGAAGATGATCAGGAAGTGCGAGAAGCTATCTGCAA
Source organism: uncultured Cytophagia bacterium (assembly GCA_964571835.1). Taxonomy (GTDB): domain Bacteria; phylum Zhuqueibacterota; class Zhuqueibacteria; order Thermofontimicrobiales; family Thermofontimicrobiaceae; genus CAZNDR01. The sequence goes on from CAZNDR010000275.1 coordinate 3,157, forward strand.
TTTTCTCAACTCGCAGCCTGATTTGTCGTGCGAGCTGGCAGAGGAAAGTGTCGAGCTGTTCCTGCGCCGGCTTTCTGAGGAAAACGCGCCTGAGGTGATTTTGATGGATATCGGTTTGCCTGGTATGTCTGGTATCAGCGGCATCAAGTTGATTAAAGAAAAGCATCCGGAGATCGATATCATCATGCTTACCGTCCACAACGATCCACACAAAATCTTTCAATCGCTCTGTGCTGGCGCCAGTGGCTATCTGCTTAAAACCACTCCCTTTGTGCAAATCAAACAGTCCATTGAAGAACTAAATGCTGGCGGTGCGCCCATGTCGCCGCAGATCGCCCGGCGAGTGATCGAATATTTCCATCCGCTTGAATCCTCAAAAACCGAATCTCCTTTGACCGAAAAAGAAAAAGAAGTGGTTCTAGGATTGGTTGATGGATTGAGTTACAAAATGATCGCTGATAAGCAGCACATCACTGTGCACACCGTGCGCACGCATATCAAGCACATCTACTCCAAGCTGCATGTGCATAGCAAAGCCGATGTCATCCGCAAATCTCTGGGCGGAGAAATTTAAAAAGAAATAGCACGCGGATTGCGCGGATGACACTGATTTTCACTGATTTTATTTATCTGTGTTAATCCGCGTCATCCATGTTCTTTTATTTTCATCCTGCTAAAAATCTCATTTT
>CAZNDR010000275.1:3945-6091 GCA_964571835.1 uncultured Cytophagia bacterium
CGGCGCATAACACAGCTTTCCACAGATTTTTTATCCGCGTTAATCCGCGTCATCCATGTTCTTTTATTTTCATCCTGCTAAAAATCTCATTTTTATTGAATCGAATTTTTGCCCCGATTCGTTCCAAAATAGCACGCGGATTGCGCGGATCACGCCAAAGGCGGATGCGTCCTTCGGCGCATAACACTGATTTTCACTGATTTTATTTATCTGTGTTAATCCGCGTCATCCATGTTCTTTTATTTTCATCCTGCTAAAAATCTCATTTTTATTGAATCGAATTTTTGCCCCGATTCGTTCCAAAATAGCACGCGGATTGCGCGGATCACGCCAAAGGCGGATGCGTCCTTCGGCGCATAACACAGCTTTCCACAGATTTTTTATCCGCGTTAATCCGCGTCATCCATGTTCTTTTATTTTCATCCTGCTAAAAATCTCATTTTTATTGAATCGAATTTTTGCCCCGATTCGTTCCAAAATAGCACGCGGATTGCGCGGATCACGCCAAAGGCGGATGCGTCCTTCGGCGCATAACACAGCTTTCCACAGATTTTTTATCCGCGTTAATCCGCGTCATCCGCGTCATCCGTGTTCCTATCATTTTTTTTCAATGAACTAAAAATCCCATGTTCATGGGATTGAATTTTTCCTGCCTTTGCCTTTATATTATACTGTAAATAATTAATTCTAACCTTTATTTATCAAAGGAGGTTTAGGCATGAAAACTTTTCTGAAAGCAATTTTTTTAGTATTGAGTTGGGCATCGCTGCTGCTTGCCCACGTCATCCGTGTGCCGCTGGATCAGCCCAGCATACAAGCCGGCATCAAAGCCGCGGTAAACGGGGACACGGTGCTGGTGGCTGAGGGCACCCATTACGAGAACATCAATTTCAAAGGCAAAGCCATCACCGTTGCCAGCTATTTTTTTGTCGATAGCGACACCACGCACATCAACAATACCATCATCGATGGCAGCCAGCCAAGTCACGCGGACAGCGGCTCGGTGGTTTACTTTGTTTCCGGAGAAGATACCACTTCAGTGTTGTGCGGATTTACGATCACTCAAGGCAGCGGTACAGAAATGAAGTATTTGTGGCAGGGCGCTCAAGATTCTTGTAGAGCCGGCGGCGGTATTTTATGTAATAATTCAGTTGCCAGATTCTTGAACAATAAAATCATCAATAATTCTGTAAACTCGCTTGACAAGCACGTAGAGGGTGGCGGATTAGCTGCCTTCCCTTTTAGGAGCGACGCTTGGCTCGTTCTTCGGAACAATCAAATCAGTCATAATACCTTAAAAACAAGCATGGGGGCAGCCGTTGGCGGCGGGCTTGAAATGATTGGCAATGCAATTCTGGTTAATAATGTGATTTCTTTTAACACGATTGTTTATCATGCAGATAATAATAATTCGGTTGGAGGTGGGTTTGATATTAGTAAATATTCATCCGATCCACAAACCGTTATAATAGAATCCAACAAAATAATCCACAATTCCATCATCAGCTACGGCAATATTGTCGGTTATCCAACCGCCTTAGGTGGTGGAGTTTCAATTTGGGGGGGATATCAAGGTCGTTTTGCAAAAAATGAAGTGAGTCATAATGAGCTATGGGTTAATTCCAACAAGGCCGGCTGTGGAGCTGGAATTTTGATCGGTGAAGTAACAGAGTCGTTTATAATTGAGAGCAACATTATAAATGATAATGCTGTCACGAATGGAACAGGTTATGGAGGCGGCGTTAATATTGCCTCAAATGCGCTTCCTACTCTGATCAACAATGTTTTCGATGGAAATGTCGCGACTAACGGCGGAGGATTATTAACCACCGGCAACAGCACCGCGAAACTTTTGAATAACACAATTACCAAGAATAAGGGAACCAGCGGAGGCGGCATTAATCTTAGTGGAACTTCAAAAGTTCACTTGATGAACACAATTATTTGGGCAAATGAAGCGCCTACACATGCCGGCATTCACATTGCATCTGGCACAGCCCAGGCGGCCTATTGCGACATTCAGGGTGGCTGGAGCGGCAAGGGGAATATCAATGCTGATCCATTATTTGCCGACACGTTGTTTCATCTTTCAGACAGCAGCCCCTGTATCGGCAAGGGCATCGCAAGCTATACCTTTGGCACAACC